>JAPLJP010000169.1 GCA_026388535.1 Deltaproteobacteria bacterium
CCCGAACTTGCCGATCAGGCCATTGCCCGCGGCGACGCCGACCTGATAAGTTTCGGACGTCAGCATCTCACCGATCCGGACTTCATCAACAAAGCCCGCAATGGCGCTCTCGACGATATTCGCTGGTGCACGGCCTGCAATCAGGGTTGTATCGAACGGTTGAGTTTCGAGATGAAATCAGCCACGTGCAGTTTCAATCCAGAGTGCGGCCGTGAATATAAGGGACTTGCTCCCAAAGCCGACCCGCCCAAACGCGTGTGGGTTATCGGCGCAGGGCCTGCCGGTCTATCTGCCGCGATGGCGGCGGCCGCGCGGGGGCATAAAGTAAAAATATTCGAGAAAGAAGCGCAAGCCGGAGGACAACTGTTATCGGCCAGCCGCCCGCCGCACAAAGAGAGCTTTATGGATTGGGTCGCATGGTCTTTGCGCCGTCTGGATAAAGCAGCCGTTCCCATAAAATGCGGCCATACAGTAAGCGCCGATGAAATAAAAAAGCAAAAGCCCGATGCCGTGATTATCGCCTGCGGCGCCTATCCGGTTGCGGCTCCGATCCCCGGCCTTGACTCTAAAATAGTGGCGGATGCCCGGGATGTACTTACAGGTAAAGTTGAGCTGAAAAGTCCGGCTGTGATTCTAGGAGCTGGTTACGTCGGCATGGAGACCGCGGATTATCTTGTGGCCAAAGGTATTACAGTTACGGTTCTGGAGATGCAGACATTTCCGCCGGTAGCCAAGCTTTCCGCGCACGGATACTGGCTGCACAAGCGAATAAAAGATGCCGGCGGCAGGCTGGTTTTTGGCGCAAAGGTGCTGGGTATTGAAGCAGGCGCTGTAAGCTATCGCCAGATGGATACCGAAAGAGTGGAGAATGCGGCCTTAATCATTACCGCCATGGGCGCCAAATCGGAAAATGCTTTGGAAGATGTGCTCAAAGAAATTTCTATTCCTTATCGAATAGTCGGTGACGCCAAAAGCCCTCGCCGCGTTCTGGAAGCCATCCATGAAGGACATAAAGCCGGTGAAGAAATATAATGAAACTCGCTGATAATGAGACCCAAGCTTCAGAAACAAAGTGAACTGAAGCTTGCTGGACGAATTATACCAAGCGCGTAGCGCCGTGGTAAAACGAGCATAGCGAAGGTTGAAGCGTAAGTTGTAATGAGGCTAAAACTTCAAAAGTAAATAACCTAAAGGTCACTATAGGCGCAGTGAAGTTTTTTAGCCGAATTATCCATAGCCAAAGGCTATTGGAAATTATCCCCGCCGCAGGCGGAGGATGTAGAATACATCCGGGATTAATCAAAATTATTTATATCTGATAGCCGAATTTAACCTCTGTGTTTTTGTCGGACTGTCTGTGAACCTTCCATCCATTTTTTGATGCGATTGGCATCACCGTAACGGGTCAATTTGCCCTGGGCATCGAGAAGTACGATAAGCACCGGACGCTGGGCTACCTGTGACTGCATCACAAGACACCGGCCTGAGTCACCAATGAAGCCGGTTTTCGATAGTCCAATCTGCCAGCGGGGATTTCGGACCAGGTGATTGGTATTATGGAATTGCCGTATGCGATCGCCTAACTGGATTGAGGTTTCTTTGCAGGTGGTGTATTCCCTGATAAGGTTATATTGATAGGCCGCGTCCACCATTCGTGCCAGATCATGGGCAGAGGAGACATTGCCGCTTAAAATACCGGTGGGATCCTCAAAACGTGTATCAGTGAGTCCCAATGAACGAGCCTTGGCGTTCATAGCCGCAACGAAAGCATCGAGACCGCCAGGATACGTCCGCCCCAAAGCGTTAGCGGCGCGGTTTTCGGAAGACATCAAAGCCAGCAGCAGAGCATTTTCGCGCGAGAGGCTGGTATTAACAGGCAGGCGTGAATGGCTGTGGCGAATGATGTCCACGTCATCGGATGTTATGGTAAGCGGTTCCTGTAAATTCATTTTGGCATCCAGCACTACCATCGCGGTCATGAGTTTGGTTATGGATGCAATAGGAACCACCGCATCCGCCTGTTTCTGAACCAGACATTCACCTGTCTTTTGATCTTCCACCAAGGCGGAAGCGGAGCGTAAAACGAGATTATGGGTAGCCCGGTCAATCTTAGCATGCGAATATTTTCCATGGGCAGACGGGATTCTCGACGCATCTGAAAATTTTACAGTCCCCGGAACAGCCAGCATCATCAAGGCGCTCAGAAGGATAAACAATATTACAATATATCGATGTGTCATGCCTCTCCATAACTATAATATGTAATTTTCTATTGCCTATTATCATTTTTTTACATTGGAAGCAATACTTTATCAATATACATGGCGGGAATTTAGCCTGCTAATAAAAATCAACTTATATAAATGCTTGCCATATTCTTATTTTTCTTTTAAAATAAATTAAAAACAAAGATAAGATAATTGAATTCATCAGGAGGTGTTGAGTTATGCAGAGAGCTAGCGATCTATTAAAGAGCAAATCAAAACAGCTATGGACGATTGTGCCGGACGCTTCGGTATTTGAAGCTCTTAAACTTATGGCGGAAAAAGAAATCGGAGCATTGATGGTCGCTGATAAAAAGGGCAAGGTTGTCGGCATCATGACGGAACGCGATTACGCGAGAAAAATTGTTTTGAAAGGAAAAACTTCCCCGAAAACACTTGTGAAAGAAATTATGACTCCTTTTAATAAAATGTTTACGGTAAAGCCTGATACCTCTGTAGAGGATTGCATGGTGCTGATGACAGGAAAACATATAAGACATGTACCCGTTTTTGACGGCCCCAAATTTATAGGGCTTATTTCCATAGGAGACGTTGTAAAATCAACAATTTCCCAGAAGGATGTGCTGATTAATCAACTGAGCAATTATATATCGGGAAAATATTAATCGTTTAGGTTTGCATGATATCAAAATGTTTCATTGTTGTTTTTCCAAGGCAGGGTCATGACGACCCTGCCTTTTTAATGAAACTCAGATATTACAAGCACAGCGAAGTAATATCTGTAGGTTGTAATGAGACCCAAGCTTCAGAAAACACAATACCCCGCAGTTTGCGGCGAAATGTTTCCAAAGCTTGCTTTAAAGTTCATACCCGTGATCTTTTCAGGCATATTTTTGACAATAAATAATCTGCAATAAGGAAGGTTGGGCAAAAAGTTAAAAGAGATCAAAGCACTACATGTTGTGGTGTAATTATAGCGATACCACATTTTGTTGTATTTTCCCTTTACAAAGGGGAAATCTTTTGTTAGGATTTTCTAAATTATTAACCAACACAACAAAGAAGTTTTTATGAATCTAAAAAGCTTGGAAATATCCGGTTTTAAGTCATTTCGCGACAAGGTTATCCTTGATTTTTCCGGCGGAGTAACAGGAATTGTCGGCCCTAACGGTTGCGGAAAGTCCAATATCGTTGACGCTATCCGGTGGGTTATGGGCGAACAAAGAGTTAAGTCTCTGCGCGGTAAAAAGATGGATGATGTTGTATTCAACGGCAGTCAGGATTCCGCGGCGGTAAGTATCGCGGAAGTTACAATGACTCTAATGTCCAATGGTCACAATTTCCCCGGCGCTTATTCCGAATTCAATGAAATATCAATTTCCCGCAAGGTTATCCTTGAAGGCGATAGTGAGTACTATATCAACAGGGTACCCTGCCGCCTTCTCGATGTTAAAGAATTCTTCATGGGCACTGGTGTCGGAGCCAGAACATATTCTCTTGTTGAGCAGGGGCATGTGTCAAATCTTGTCGAAGCCAAGCCCGAGGATAGAAGGTTGTTTATAGAAGATGCCGCCGGCGTGTCCAAATACAAAAGCCGCAAGGAAGCCGCCGTCCGTAAAATGGAAGCCACAAAGCAGAACATGGTGCGGCTCAACGACATCATCAAGGAAGTCAAAACCCAGCTAAATACGATCTCCAGACAGGCCAAGAGAGCGGAACAGTATAAAAATATAAAACAAGAAAGCAAAGAAGCGGAATTGACAATTGCCCTGCAGAGCTATGTTGAGCTTGCCGAAAAGGAGTCTTCACTGCAGGCCGCGCGCGCGGATTTGCAAAATAAGGATGCCGGCATTCATGCGAATCTTGAAGCTAAAGAATCGGCTTTGGATGAGATGAAAATTAAGCTTCTGGAAAATGAAGAAGCGATAGCAAAAAGTCAGCAGGAGCTCTACGAAATAAAAAATAATATCAGCATTAAAGAGAAAAACGTCGAATTTGCCAGCCTTCAAATCAATGATGCTTCCGAACGCAAGCAGAAAGATCTGGCAGAAATCCAGCTACTGCAGAAGAAGAAAGCCGATTTGATTGCTGAAATAGAAAATTTGCAGAAAAACGCGGCCGAAGCCGAAAATAAAATTACCGTTCTCAAGACAGAACATAATGAAATTCAGCAAAAAGTTCAGGGACTTGTCAATGCCGATAAAGAAGTAAATAATCAATTGGAAGAAAAGAAGATTATATTCATTGATATCGTGACGGAGAAAGCCAAGCTCCACAACATGATTTCCAGCCTGAGCAAAAACATTGACGATTTGAAAAAACGCGAGGAAAGAGAAACGCGCGAGCTTGATGAAGATAATAAGACGATGGCCGATTTGGCAGGTAGACTGGAATCAGTAAATGAAGAATTAAAGAATGATGAAAAACAAATCGTTAAACTGGATGAAAAAAGAGCAGCGGCGTCAGCAGAGCATGAGAGGTCTAAATCGGATTTGCAGTTAAACGAGGAGAACGTTGCTGATCTAAAGGAAGAATCCAGCGTCAAGTCGTCCCGATTGGCATCTCTCAAAGAATTTCAGGAAGCTTATAAGTGGTGCAATGAAGGTGTTAAAACAATCATCGCGAACAAGGAACACAGCGATAAATTTTACGGCGTTGTGGCCGATCATATAAATGTTCCCCGTGAATATGAAGCCGCCGTGGAAGCGGTTCTGGGAGAAAAACTTCAGTATGTGGTGGTTAAAAGTCAGGAAGACGGCATCCGTGCGATTGATTATTTGAAAAGCTACCAGTTGGGCCGGGGCAGTTTTGTATCGGTGGATTTGAGAAACCATGACGCGAAAACATACAGCGAAGACCATCTCCAGGAAGCTGAGCCGCTGCTGCGGAAAGTTAAAGTCCATGAAGATTATAAACAAATTGCCGATTGTTTGTTGGGCGACGTTTTGCTGATACCGACAATTGAAAGCGGCATTTCTCTTTGGAAGAAAAATGGTTTCCGTGGCACTTTTGTCACGCCGGAGGGAGATATTATAAGTCCGCACGGGGTATTGACCGGCGGCAGTGGAGCCGCGGTGGAAAAAAGTCTTCTGGCGACAAAAAGGGAAATTGGCGAACTGGAAAGCGACGTGGCGGCGCTGGCCGCAGACCTGGAAGTAAAAACGAGTCAGAAAAGCAATCTTGTTTCCATGATTACCCGGTGGGAGGAGGAAGTCAGTCAGATAAAAGCTGATATTCATTCGCTGGAAATCGCTGTTAACGGTAGAAAAAAGGATCGTGAAAGATTTGAGGACGAAACAAACAGGTTAAAGCAGAGGATTGCCGTTCTGGAATTTAACAGGCAAAATCTTAACACTGAAAAATCCGAAGCTGAAGAAAAGTTGCGGAAATTCAACGCCGATATTTTACAAAAAGATGGAGAAGAAAAAGAAATCAATGAAGTTATTTCCGTCTTTAACGTGAAGAGAGAACAGGCGCGGACGGAAATTAACGAACATGAGCGTTATCTAACGGGCAAGAAGATAGAAATGGCTTCTCTGGATGAAAAGAAGGAAGCTGATCTGCGGACAATATCGCGCCTGCAGAATGATATCACTGCCGTAGAGAATGAAAATAAGATTAAGGAAGAGGAAATTATTTCCTGCGAAAAGCAGATCGTCGAATTAAATCAGACAATCGAAAACGAGCAAATACTACTGAAGGAACTTTATCAAGATTTCGCGGCTAAGGAAACGCTTCTGGCGGAAAAGAAGGCTGAGCAAAATCGTGAAGACGCGCAACTGAAAACGAAAGAAAATGAAATACGGGAAGTAAAAAAGAAACTTGACGAATTGCGCCAGGAGATAAATGAACTGGAAATTCAGTGCCGGGAAACGGCTATAAATAAGGAGAATCTGCAGAAAATAATCGCCGAAAAACACGATGTTGATCTGGGGGGCATGGTCTCAGGGTTTGAAAAGGTTGAAGAAGAAAAGTTAACCGAACTTATCGCCTTGCTGGAAAAAAACAAACAAATAATAGATACTTTCGGCGAAGTGAATCTGCTTGCGCTGAATGAATATGAAGAACTGGACAAGCGTTATAATTTCTTATCAACACAGATAACCGATTTGAACGCTTCGCTTAATGTTCTGCAAAGGACGATCACGCGCATTAATAAAATCTCCCGCACAAGATTCGCCGAAACCTTTGAAGCTGTTAATGCCTGTTTTAAAGAAGTATTCGCGCAGATTTTCCCGGGAGGCCGAGGAGAACTGCTGTTAACGGATGAAAATGACTTGCTGGAAACAGGAGTGGATATTGATATTCAGGTTCCCGGCAAGAGAAAGCAAAATGTTAATTTGCTTTCCGGCGGTGAAAAATCACTGGTGGCTGTCGCTTTGATTTTCGCCATTTTGAAGTATCGTCCGTCGCCTTTCTTGATATTAGACGAAGTGGACGCCGCTCTGGATGACGCCAATACCAATCTTTTCAACCGGTTGATTAAAGATGTTGCCCATAACTCTCAGGTTGTCATGATTACGCACAACAAGAGCACGATGGAAGTTGCCGACACGCTCTTTGGCGTGACCATGCAAAAACATGGAATTTCGTCATTGGTTTCTGTTAATCTGAACTAGTTCCACTTCTAAATCAAAGTGCTGTTTTTGTTGGCGTCGTTGTCGGCTTCCTCAACGTATCAGTAATACGCCTAGTCGCCTCAATATCATCTTTGATCGGAAGCGCATTCCCGTAGGAGAGCGCATAATCACGGGTATTAAACCCTCCGCTTCGCGGGATTGTTCAACTTACCAATTCCGCTACGCTGCGCTTTCGGAATTGGAGTTTCAGCAATAAATAGTATTTTACCTTACCGAGAATTTTCGCCAGTATGGCGGAAACTTCCTTTAGAAATGGCATAATACATTACTTTACTTCTTCACGGAAATATAGTTATTAAGTAACAATAGCATACAAAAGGTGTATCAATGGCAAAGATAAGTTTTTTTGAAAAATTAAAGACAGGGTTGGCCAAAACAAGAAACGCCCTGACGAAAAATCTGGATAATCTCATTTTTGGCAAGAGAGCATTGGATAAAGAGCTTTTTGAAGAGCTTGAAGAGCTTCTTATCTCGGCGGATATGGGTCCCCAATTCACTTACGATTTGATTGATGATGTCAAACAGAGGGTCAGCCGTAATGAACTGCAAGACGCCGGGCAAATAAAAAAGATTTTGCAGGAAAGGATGATTGCTATTCTGCAGAAAATGGAAAAGCCCCTTACCATTCCCCAAGGACAGCCTTTTATTATCATAACAATCGGGGTCAATGGCAGCGGTAAAACAACCACTATCGGCAAATTAGCCAGTTCATTGAAAAGCGGCGGCCACGAGGTCATGCTTGTTGCCGCTGATACTTTTCGAGCGGCGGCGGTGGAGCAATTGGAAGTTTGGGGTTCGCGCGTGGGTGCGCCGGTTATCAAGCAAAAAAATAATGCCGATCCAGCGGCGGTTGTGTTTGACGCCATAACAAAGATAAAAGCCGGTTATTCCGGCGTTGTTATTGTGGATACAGCCGGGCGTCTGCATACCCGGGTGAATTTGATGGAAGAGCTCAAAAAGGTAAAAAGAATTATTAATAAGGAACTGCCGGGAGTGGTGCAGGAGATATTACTGGTTCTCGACGCGACAACCGGTCAGAATGCCGTTAGCCAGGCTAAAATATTTAAGGAAGATATAGGCGCGACCGGTATTGTTCTGACCAAGCTCGATGGAACTTCCAAGGGCGGCGTGATTGTTCGAATTGCCGGTGAGCTTGCCCTGCCTGTCCGTTATATCGGAGTTGGCGAAGGATTGGATGATTTGCGGGTTTTTAACAGTCATGATTTCACCGCCGCTCTTTTAGGTTAAAGTTGCAAGAATTTGTCAAGGTCTTATGAATAAAATCTTTGCCATAGGAGATATTCACGGGTGTCTGGAAAAACTCTCCTCTCTGATAATGAATATCGGCGCTGATCCGCGAAAGGACACATTAATCTTCATCGGCGATTATATTGATCGGGGAAACTCCAACAGGGAAACGGTTGATTATGTTCTCAGGTTGAAAAGTGAATATAGAAATATCGTTTGCCTTTTGGGTAATCATGAACATATGCTTATGCGTTATCTGGAAGGCGCAGATGAGGACTTGTATTTGGAAAATGGCGGCTCGGCCACTCTTAATTCTTATGGAATATTTCTCTCGGATGATATTAAAAAAAGAAAAGCTAAAATTACGTCGGAGCACCGAAAATTTTTTAAGTCGCTTTTGCCTTATTACGAGACAGAGGATTACATATTTGTTCATGCCGGCCTGAAACCGGGATTGCCGCTTAAGGAACAGATAACACGAGACTTGTTATGGATAAGGTATGAGTTCATAGACGCACAGGACGACTTCGGTAAAATGGTTATTTTCGGCCATACGCCCTTTGCTTATCCTTTAATTATGCCGAATAAGATAGGAATTGATACAGGAGTTATCTATGGAGGCAAACTTACTTGTGTTGAACTACCGGCGGTCAAAATTCATCAAGTGTGAAAAATCACGGGTATGAACCACAAAGCAAGCTGCGGAATATTAAACCCTCCGCTTCGCGGGATTGTTCAACTTGCCAATTCCGCTACGCTACGCTTTCGGAATTGGAGTTTCAACAATGAAAATTATTGAATGTGTGCCGAACTTCAGCGAAGGACGCGATAAGAAAAAAATCGCGGCGATTGCCCGTGTTTTCAAATCATTCTCCGGCGTGCGGTTGGCTGATTTTAGCGGCGATGCCGATCATAACCGGAGCGTCTTTACTTTTTTGGGAAAACCCGGGGATGTGCTGGAAGCAGCGCTTGCCGCTTCGGGCAAGGCCCTCGATCTGATTGATATGCGCAAGCAGGCCGGGGTGCATCCGCGTCTAGGGGCTGTCGATGTTGTCCCCTTTATTCCGCTGGCGAAAGCTAAGATGAAAGACGCCGTCGATTTAGCGCACCTCTTCGGTCAACAATTATACGAACGATTCGGCGTCCCCGTATATTTCTACGGTGACGCGGCGCTGATTCCAGGGCGCGGTGAACTCGCGGCTGTCCGTCACGGCGGATACGAAGCTCTGGAGATGAAAATGATCAATCAGGGAGATGCTCCCGACGTGGGCAACTCAAAGTTTAACGCGCGTGCCGGCGCTACGGTTGTGGGAGCACGCGAGCCGCTGGTTGCTTATAACATTAATTTGGTATCTGATGATCTACGTCTGGCGCAAAACATCGCTTCGCAAATCAGGGAGAAAGGCGGCGGTTTGAAGCATGTGCGGGCAATCGGTGTAATCTTGAAAAGCCGGGGCATCGCGCAGGTATCGATAAATATGACTAATTGTAAGGAAACGCCGCTCAAGTCTATCTATGATCTGGTTAATACGCTGGCGGCAGGGCGCGATGTTGAAATTTTGGAGTCCGAATTGATCGGTCTTACGCCTAAATGCGCTTTTGCCGGTACCACTCCCAAATACCTGAAGCTCAAAGATTTTGATAAAGAGCGCCTACTGGAAACGCATCTAAAACATTTTGAAGATTAAGAAGAAAGAAATGATTTAACCGCTATTCCCCCTTCGCTTCGCTTCGGGGATAGTTTCCAATAGCCCAAGGCTATTGGATAATTCGACTTACAAATTTCATTTTGCTGCGCTTATGAAATTTGATTCTCATTACAACTGACTCTTCACTATAGTTCAGAGAGTCTCACTAAGTTGCAGAAGCTCTTGAGGTGTATCGAAAAGGTAATCAGGTTTGGCCGCAGCCATTTTTTCTTTGCTGTGCCAGCCCCAGGTAACGCCCACTGTTTTGATTCCCGCCTGCTTTCCTTCCTTTATATCGCCTGTTGTATCGCCGACATAATAAATATCCTGAAGGTCGGTCTGATATTTTTTTGCGGCGTAAAGTATTTTTTCTTTTTTACTGAACATAAAATCGGAGCCGAGAATATCACGGAAATATCCATCGTAATGAAAATAATCCAACGCTTCTTTGATGGAGTCGTAATCATTGGAGGAAACAACAATAAGGCAATGATTATTGTGCAATTCTTTTATAATCTGCGCCATGGCGGCGACAGGTTTCAATTCCTTTATTTT
>JAPLJP010000136.1 GCA_026388535.1 Deltaproteobacteria bacterium
GCCGATGCTTACAACAACAGGGCTTTTGTTTATCTGCATCAGGGCGACAGCGTCTCCGGTTGCCGTGACGCGCGAAGGGCTTGCGAACTGGGAACATGCGCGACGGTTCAAGCTGCAAACGCCAAAGGTTTGTGCCGCTGATTAATGTTTATCTCTATTGGATACTTGACTTTATTGTAAAAACAGATATTTCTTAAAATCAAAAAAATCATCCCTTCCGGCATTCAGGCCGGCAATGGAAACATATTATGTTAAATAAATTGAATATCAGTCAAAGCAAACAGAAGCTAATCGTTTATATCGTTCTTACAATTGTTACCTTCGCTGTTTTCTGGCAGGTAAATCAATATAACTTCATCAATATTGATGATAACCTTTATGTCACGCAAAACAGTCATATTCAGTCCGGAATTACACTGGATGGATTTCGCTGGGCATTTTGCACAAGATATGCCGACTTATGGAATCCCCTCGTTTGGCTGTCTTTCATGTTCGATTATCAGCTTTTTGGCTTGAACGCCGGCGGTTATCATGTAACCAATCTTATACTGCATATCCTGAGCACGCTGTTGCTCTTCTGGCTTTTTTGCCGTATGACCGGAGCTATCTGGAAAAGCGCCTTTGTCGCAACTTTATTCGCTCTTCATCCTCTGCATGTGGAATCAGTCGCCTGGATTGCTGAACGCAAAGACGTCTTAAGCGCCTTTTTCTGGATTCTGACTCTTTGCCTGTATGTCTATTATACGGAAAAACAAGCTATAAGAAGGTATCTGCTTGTTCTTTTTTTCTTTACCTGCGCTCTTCTGAGCAAGCCTATGGTTGTAACTCTGCCAGTAATCATGATTCTTTTGGATTACTGGCCGCTGGGACGCTTTGAATCTAAGAAAGATAATTTGATACTATGGCAGTTGAAAGAAAAGATACCTTTTTTTGTTTTGTCCGCAGTTTTTTCTATTATCACAATTTACGCTCAACATGATCCTTCCGGAAAAGTTTTTCCCTTGGGTTCACGGATCGCCAACTCGCCTGTTTCTTTTGTTACTTATCTGGAGAAAACTTTTTGGCCTCATGATCTGGCCGTTTTCTACCCTTTTTCAGATCAACTTCCAGTCTGGCAAGTATTAGGTGCCATTTTGCTCATTCTTGTTGTCAGCGCTACTGTCATTGCGGCAGTGAAACGTTTGCCGTATCTGCTTACTGGATGGTTCTGGTATGCAATAACTATTCTGCCAGTTATCGGGATCGTGCAGATTGGAAACCACTCCATGGCCGACCGCTATACTTATCTACCTTTAATTGGTATTAGCATCATACTGGCATGGGGTATTCCTCATTTGTTCCCACGCGAAGACATGCGCAAAAACATTCTATTCCCGGCAGGAATAGCCGTTTTAGCCATCCTGTCAGTTATAACATGGCAACAATGCAGTTACTGGAAAAACGACACCACTCTCTTTGGCCACGCTTTGCAGGTAACAAAGGATAACTATCTGGCGCATGGCAGTTTGGGCCCTGCTCTTTTTAAAGAAGGTAAAACCGAGGAGGCTATTGATCATTATAACAAGGCCATCCGAATAATGCCCGATTATGTTGAACCATACAATAACAGGGGAGCTGCTTATGCTCAACTCGGTCAGTATCAACAAGCCATTGAGGACTATAATCACGCCATCCGCATAAGACCTGATTATATTCCACCATATAACAACCGGGGAGCTGCTTATGCGAGACTCGGTCAACATCAACGGGCCATTGAGGACTATAACCATGCCATCCGTCTTAAACCGGAAGGTGCCGATGCATACCATAACAGAGGTCTTGCTTATAGTCAGTTGGGCCAATATCAACTTGCCATTAACGATTTAAACAAGGCTATCTCGCTTAACCATTATTATCTAATGGCCTACCTCAACAGGGCTGCTATTTACGGGAAATTTAATCAGTACCATAATGTCATAAAAGACCTTAATGAAACAATAAGACTGCAACCTGATAATGCTCTTTTTTACTATAATAGGGGATTTGCATACGCTAAAATTAGCCAATATCTTTCTGCAATTAGTGATCTTAATACGGCCATTCGTCTAAAAGAAGATTACGCAGACGCATACAATACCAGGGGGGCTGTTTATTTAAATCAGCGCAACAACGAACTCGGCTGTCGCGACGCACAAAAAGCGTGTCAATTGGGAAATTGTAAAACATTAGACGCTGCTAAAGGCAAAGGATACTGCCTTTGATTCAGGCCTATTATGATTAACGGTACTTGACTTTTTTTATCCCCGCCTGTTTGCTATTTGTGATATTTCCTGACAACCGCAGTTATCACACCGGCAATGCGCAAATCAGCCCGCGGTATAATCGTCGGATATTTCGAATTGGCCGCCTCGAGGGTCACTATTTTCCCTCTTCTGCAAAAATACTTCATCGTCCAGTCGCCATCCACTTCGGCCAGAACTATATCACCGTTTTTCGGCTCCCTTTTGCTTTCCACAACAACCATGTCTTTTTCTCTTATTCCCGCTTCAATCATGGAATCTCCGGTGACGGAAAGCAAAAAAGAAGTCTCCGGATTTCTGACCAGATATTCGTCAAAGGATACAATACCTCGCAGTTCTTCTTCCGCAGGCGAAGGAAATCCGGCGCAGACTTCTCCGGCAAGTTTTAACGCCCGCGGGTTGCGTGTCAGAGTTAAAAACCCCTTGGCATCTTTTTGCAAAATCCCAGCGGCCAATAATTTAGCCACCCAAAAATGAACGACGCTTTTAGAGCGTACCCCAATAATTTCAGCAATTTCCGAATACGTCGGCATTCTTCCGCGATCCAGGAAAAAAGCGGTGATTTTTTTCTCCACATCTTGTAAAGTTCTCTTGACTTTCATGAAATACATGATATAGAACGATCGTTCTATTGTCAAGCTTAATCTTTAATCGTTCAGGTTTTGAATAGTTTTGATCTTAACTTCGGGGGGATTTTGAACGAAAAACTGATAACATTTCTGGCAACGGGATTCGGTTCGGGTCTGATACCTTTCGCTCCCGGCACGGCAGGCACTCTTGTTGGCGTTTTGATTTGCCTGCTTTGTCTGCCCATGTCCTGGATTCTGCGACTACTTTTTGTGCTAGTCTTGCTGGCGCTTTCTCTTTACGTCTCACAAAAGGCGGAAGAGATTTATCAGAAAAAAGACGATCAGCGCATAGTTATTGATGAAATTATCGGCCTTCAGATAACCATGCTGCCGGTGGCAATAAATGTCCTTAATCTTTGTGCCGCCTTTGTCCTTTTCAGAATTTTTGATATTTGGAAACCCTTCCCTGTCAAAAACTTACAGGGACTGCCCGGCGGTTGGGGAGTTGTGATCGATGACGTTGCCGCCGGTATTTACGCGGGCGCCATAATGTGGTTGTTAAAGTTTGGGGGAGTTTTATTATGAGGATTGGTATTCTAACAATTGGTAATGAACTGATGAATGGGCGCATTGCGGACACAAACGCTTCTTTCATCGCGCGCGAAGCTAATCAGCAGGGCTGGAGCGTGGAAGCGATAATGTCTGTGGGGGATGATTTCGCCGCCATCAAAAACCGTCTGGATTATCTGCTTTCCATGACCGACGCAGTAATCTGCTCCGGCGGCTTGGGACCAACTTCCGACGATATTACCACCGCCGCGATTGCCGAGGCTTTCGGCCTTTCTTTATATACTGATGAAAATGTTCTAAGTTTTATTAAAGATATTTTCACTAAATTCAATTTGCGTTGGGTGGAAAATAACGCCAAGCAGGCCATGTTCCCGCAAGGAGCGGAAGTAATCCCCAACTTAAGAGGCACGGCGCCAGGATTTTTATTGCCTGTTAAAAAGAAACTGATTTTTGCTATTCCCGGAGTTCCAGCCGAAGCGAAAATGATGATGACTGAGGGAGTCATTCCCGCTTTGCGCAAACACTTTCCGCAAAACGATCAATACGCCGAAAAACAGACAATCAAGACCTTCGGGCTTTCCGAAGCCGCCGTTGATGACAGGCTCAAAGATATTGACTTTGATTCCATGGGCGTGAGCGTTGGATTTTACCCTGTGTTTCCTGAAAATCATATAGTTTTGATAGCACGCAGTAAAACGCATGATGAAGCCCAGGACAATCTGCAAAAAGCGCAGAATGAAATATCATCACGTCTGCAGGATTATATTTTCTCCTATGGAGAGAGAACGCTGGAAGAAGTGATTGCCAGTCTTTTAACCGAAAATAAACTGACCATCGCGGTGGCGGAATCCTGCACGGGCGGACTGATTACCAATCGTCTAACCGATGTGTCCGGCAGTTCGGATTATCTTGAACGCGGACTGGTGACTTACAGTAATAAAGCCAAAATCAGTATGCTGGGCGTTCCCGCTGAAATTATCGAAAAGCATGGCGCCGTAAGCGAAGAAACGGCACGGCTGATGGCTGAAGGGGTTCGCAAGCTTGCCGGAACTGACTTGGGGCTTTCTTCCACCGGCATTGCCGGTCCAACTGGCGGAAGCAAGGAAAAACCTGTCGGCACTGTTTATCTGGCGCTGGCTGGCCCCCAACAGACAATTTGCCGCCATTACTCTTTCAGATGGGATCGCAAAAGAAACAAAGAAGTTTTTTCTGAAGCGGCGCTGTTTTTGCTAAAAAATTATTGTGAGACTCAAATTTCAAAAACGAAGTGAATTGAAATTTGTAAGTCGAACAATCCCGCACAGCGGAGGGTATGAACCCCAAAGCTTGCTCTGGGGTTCATACCCGTGATTTACAGGGGAAAATTTAGATCATGGCAGATTCCGAAAAAAATATTCGTGCTTTTCTGGCCATCGAACCGCCGGAAGATATTTTGCAGGCAATCTCCCGCCTGCAGGAAAAATTAAAGCGGGAAACCAGCGGCCGGATTAATTGGACAAAACCACAGGGACAGCATCTGACTCTAAAGTTCTTCGGCGATATTTCAACGGAGGATGTGAAAAATATTTGCTCCGCCGTGCAAAACCGGATAGTTTTGGAATCAAATCTGAATCTGAAAGTTGAAAAGTTGGGCGTTTTTCCGGATGCCCGCAGACCGCGGGTTCTCTGGTGCGGAATAACGGACGACGCGGAAAAACTCACCGCCCTCCAGAAAAAACTAGATGGCGATTTCGCGGTTATCGGCTTTCCCGCGGAAGAGCGGCCTTTTCAGGCGCATTTAACGCTGGGGCGGATAAAGGATTCACGCGAACTGACGGGAATAAGCGAATCGCTGATAAAACACGGCGCTTTTGCCGCCGGAGAATTTGTCTGCGAGAAATTGGTTTTATTTCAAAGCAAATTATCTACGCAGGGCGCCGTTTACACAAAACTGGCAGAATTTGTTTTAGGTGGATAACCGGAGCAGGATGTTTTACATAAACTAAAGTTGCAAATTGTAAATAAACAATAAAATATGGTAAAAATAAAAGAGAGAAGGAGGTCATGAATTTATGTGCGCAGATATGGACAGATCAAAAGCCGTTGATTTGGCGATTACTCAGATAGAAAGGCAGTTTGGCAAGGGATCGATTATGAAACTGGGCGGTTCGGAGCGCGTGGCTGATGTTCCGGCCATTTCCACCGGCTCGCTCAGTCTCGATATAGCGTTGGGGACGTTTGGCGTCCCGCGCGGCAGGGTTGTGGAAATTTACGGGCCGGAATCCGGCGGTAAAACCACGCTGGCTCTGCATATCGTTGCCGAGGCCCAAAAGAAAGACGGTATTGCGGCTTATATTGACGCCGAACACGCGCTGGATGTGACCTATGCAAAAAAAATAGGCGTAAATACCGATGAACTGCTTATCTCCCAGCCGGATACCGGTGAGCAGGCCCTCGAAATCGCGGAAACACTGGTTAGGAGCGGTGCTCTTGATGTTCTGGTGGTTGATTCGGTTGCCGCACTGGTGCCCAAGGCGGAACTTGAAGGCGAAATGGGCGACGCGCAGATGGGCTTACAGGCGCGTCTCATGTCGCAGGCTCTGCGCAAACTAACCGGCAGTATCAGCAAATCCAAAACAACAGTTATCTTTATCAATCAATTGCGCATGAAGATTGGCGTCTTCTTCGGCAATCCCGAAACGACAACCGGCGGCAACGCTCTGAAATTCTATTCATCACAGCGCCTCGACATCCGCAAGATGACCTCCATCAAAAACGGCCAGGAAGTAATCGGCTTCCGAACCACAGTTAAAGTTGTTAAAAACAAGCTGGCTCCTCCTTTCCGGGAAGCGGAATTTGATATCATTTTCGGTGAAGGCATTTCGCGCGAAGGCGACGTGCTGGATCTGGCGGCGGAAAACGGCATCATCGAAAAAAGCGGCGCTTGGTATTCCTATAAAGGCGACCGTATAGGCCAGGGACGGGACAATTCCCGCGTCTTCTTAAAAGACAATCCCGATATTATGAAGGCTGTGGAAAACGATGTCCGCGTAAAGCTGGGTATCGTGGCTAAAGATCAGGAAGAAGATAAGTGAAGGTTTTAGATCTGGCGGCAGCAAAACAAAAAGCTTATCGCCTTTTGTCCCTGCGGCCGCATTCGGAAAAAGAACTGGAAAAGAAACTGCGGGAAAAAGGTTTTCCCGCAGTAGTCATTAAAGAAACACTGGAAAAACTCCACGATTTGAAGTATCTCAATGACGCGTCTTTTGCTAATGGGTGGGCGCGCAATCTTGTTGTTAATAAATTCTGGGGAAATAAAAAGATAATAGTCAGCCTGCGGGAAAAAGGCGTAGCGGCAGAATTAATTAATTTATCCATTGAGAAGGCGCGCGAGGAAATTTCCGAAGAAGAAGCAATTGAAATTTTAATCAAAAAAAAGGCGGCAAAAAAGAAATCGTCCGCTTTCGATGTCAAGGAAAAACAGAGAATATTTCAGGGCCTGATGGGACGAGGTTTTCCGCCGGGATTGATTTTAAATAAACTGGGAAGGATAACAAGGGAAGATATTGATGGCAAAGACTGGGAATGAAATAAGGGAAAGCTTTTTAAAATATTTCGTGGGCAAGGGACACACGCAGGTGGCAAGTTCATCGCTGATTCCCAAAGACGATCCCACCCTGCTTTTCACTAACGCGGGCATGGTGCAATTCAAAAACTCTTTTCTGGGACTGGAAAATCGCGGCTACACGAGGGCGATATCATGCCAGAAATGCGCTCGCGCCGGCGGCAAACACAATGATCTGGAAAATGTCGGCGTTACCGCCCGTCATCATACCTTTTTTGAAATGCTTGGGAATTTTTCCTTCGGCGATTATTTCAAAGAAGACGCCATCGCCTGGGCATGGGAATATTTAATTGACGTTGTGAAGCTTCGCAAAGATAAACTTTTTATTACGATTTATCAGGATGATAATGAGGCTTTTGAAATCTGGAATAAAAAGATGAAGGTGCCCGAAGACCGCATTGTCCGCATGGGAGAAAAAAGCAATTTCTGGATGATGGGAGAGACCGGCCCGTGCGGCCCCTGTTCCGAAATCATTTACGATCAAGGCGAAGGCACTGGCTGCGGCCGTCCCGAATGCGACATCCATTGTGATTGCGACCGCCACCTGGAAATATGGAATCTGGTGTTTACCCAGTATGATCGCGATGAAAACGGAAAGTTAAATCCATTGGCCAAACCCAGCATTGATACCGGCATGGGACTGGAGCGTCTCACCGCTGTCATTCAGGGCGTCAAAAGCAATTACGATACAGACCTGTTCACGCCGATTATTCGCTTTGTGGAAAATTTTTCCGGCAAAACATATGGCAAAAACGCTGAAAACGACGTTTCTATCCGGGTCATTGCCGATCACAGCCGCGCGGTAACTTTTTTAATCGGCGACGGCATCACACCCAGCAATGAAGGACGCGGCTACGTGCTCCGGCGCATTTTGCGCCGCGCCGCGCGTCATGGAAAATTACTCGGCATCAACAAACCGTTTTTACACGAAAGCGCCCAAGTCGTGATTGATATGATGAAAGGTGTTTATCCCGATCTGGTGGAGAAGGCTTCTTTCATTACCAAAATGATATTAAATGAAGAACAGCGGTTTATGGAAACACTCGACGCGGGACTGCGCATCCTGAATGAAGAAACTGCCGTTCTGAAAAAAACAGGAAAATCCGTCCTTCCCGGCTCGCTCGTTTTCAAACTCTACGACACCTACGGCTTCCCCACGGATTTAACGGCGGATATCGTCAGGCGCGATGGCTTCACCCTTGATAATGAAGGCTTTGAAACCGAGATGGAACAGCAGAGAGAGAGGGCTCGCGGAGCGTGGAAAGGAAGCGGCGAAGAGGCGGTTGCTGAATGTTATCTCAAAGCTTCGAGTTCGGGAATTGTCAGCGAGTTTTGCGGTTACGAAGGCGTGATCAAGAAACGATCGAAAGTCGCCGCTATCTTTATGAATGGGCAATCAGTGCAAAGAGCTGAAGAAGGTCAGAACGCGGAGATTGTTCTAACGACTACTCCGTTTTACGGCGAATCCGGCGGTCAGGCCGGCGATACCGGTTATCTGGAAGGAGCCGGATTTGATTTCACAGTTTCGGACACTAAAAAGCCGGTGGATAAATTTATCGTTCACAAAGGCGTTGTGCAGAAGGGCAAAGTGAAAGTCGGCGACGCCGCGCGGATGATTGTTGACGAAGAAAGACGAAAAGCCATTGCCGCCAACCATTCCGGCACGCATATTTTACAGGCGGCGCTCAAGGCGGTTCTGGGCGATCATATCAAACAATCAGGTTCACAGGTTAACGCGGAAGGACTGCGATTTGACTTCACCCATTTTTCCAAAATCAGCGATGAGGAAATGCTGAGGATCGAAGAAATCGCCAACGACATGATCCGCAAAAATCTGGAAGTAAAGACGGAAGTCTGCGCGTTGGAAGACGCGCTCAAAACCGGAGCGACGGCGGTGTTTGATGAAAAATACGGCGCGACTGTCCGAATTGTAAAAATGGGCGAGATGAGCATGGAGCTTTGCGGCGGCACGCATGTGCGGCGCACCGGCGATATCGGTCTTTTAAAAGTTGTTCATGAATCAGCAATTGCCGCAGGCGTTCGCAGAATCGAAGCCGTTACCGGCAAAGAAGCGCTCTCTCACGCACAGAAGGCTGAAGAAGAATTAAAACGAACGGCGGGATTATTTAAAGCCGGTCCATTGGAAGTTTATGACCGCGCCGAAAAACTGCTAAAGCACACAAAAGAAATGGAAAAAGAAATTGAAGCCCTTAAAGGAAAACTTGCCGCCAAGGATTCCGGTGATCTGATAAATCAGATAAAAGAAATCGGCGGCGTGAAAGTGCTGGCAGTGGAAGTGAGCATTGCCGACGCCAAGACCTTGCGCGACTTCGGCGATAAACTACGCGACAAGTTGGAATCAGGTGTTATTCTTCTGGGCAGCAAAGCAGGTGAAAAGGCAATGCTGTTGTGTATGGTGACTAAGGATTTAGCCGGAAAATATCACGCTGGAAATATTATCAAGGAATTAGCTCCATTGGTCGGCGGCAGCGGCGGTGGACGTCCCGATATGGCTCAGGCCGGCGGCTCACAGCCGGAAAACTTAAACAAAGTTTTCCCCGCGTTAGAAAAATTACTCGTTAAGTAGCGCAAAAATTACTTCAGACAGAAAAATATTTACTTAATCAAGGGCATTCCAATATGGTTATCTCAGTAATTCTTGCCCATCCTGATCCCGAAAGCTTCAACCACGCAATTGCTAAAGAGGCTGTTGAAGCGATAAAAGCAAATGGACATGCCGTCTTTTATCATGATCTGTATCAGGAAAATTTCGACCCGCTCCTGAACTTTGAAGAAATTTCCAAAGATGCCATTTTACCCGATGTAATAAAACAGCATTGTGATGAAATTGCTGCCGCGGATGGCATTGTTATCGTACATCCTAACTGGTGGGGGCAGCCCCCGGCGATCCTTAAAGGATGGGTGGATCGAGTGATCCGTCCCGGTGTGGCCTATGAGTTTCTTGATGGCGACTCCGGCGAAGGTATTCCCAAAGGCTTGCTTAAAGCAAAGGCGGCGATTGTCTTCAACACTTCCAATACTGAAATCCAAAGAGAAAATAAAGTCTTCGGCGATCCGCAGGAAACCATCTGGAAAAATTGTATTTTCGGCCTTTGCGGTGTCACCAATTTTCACCGCCGGATGTTCAATGTCATTGTCACCAGCACAAATGCCCAGCGTAAGAAGTGGCTTGACGCTGTTGTGCGGGATATTAATATATTTTTCCCCAGATGACCTGTTGTCGGCTTAATGTTTTTATCAACCCTCACGGAGGTATAAATTATGGAATCAAATTTCAACATAACTTTTGACGGCAATAAAAAAGTGTCGGCGCATTTTCGGGAATTTACTGTTCATACGGATCAGCCGGAAAAAGGAGGCGGAGAAAATACCGCGCCTTCGCCTTTTGAAATCTTTCTGGCCTCCATCGGCACTTGTGCCGGATTTTATGTCGCATCTTTCTGCCAATCACGTTCCAT
Source organism: Deltaproteobacteria bacterium (assembly GCA_026388535.1). Lineage (GTDB taxonomy): Bacteria > Desulfobacterota > Syntrophia > Syntrophales > Smithellaceae > Smithella. Next base: position 10,502 of record JAPLJP010000136.1, read on the forward strand.
CCCCACGGGCAATATCAGCATCATCCAAACGATTTTTCGCAATGACACAACGCACATGGTGGAGAAAATAACTCTGGATATAGTTCTGCCGCCCGATTTTCCGGAAAAGTATAAAGCTGCTGTGATTAAAGCAGCCGATACCTGCTCGGTGAAAAAGCATTTACTCGCGCCGCCGGAAATTCAGGTCAACGCAAAAACTCAATAGGAGATTTATATATGGCAAAGAATAACCAAGCCGAAGAAAAAACAACTAAACTTCTTTACGGAAAGACGGCGATTGTCACGGGCGCGAGCTCAGGTATTGGACGCGCAACAGCTTTGAAACTGGCGCAGGCGGGCGCGGCAGTTGTACTTCACGCCCGTCGCAAGGACAGGCTAAACAAATTGGCCGCGGATATTCAGACGCAAGGCGGCAGGGTCTGCGTGGTCGCGGGCGATGCGGCTTCCGTTTCTCATATAGATAAATTGCTTAAAAGCGCTCTTAACTGGAAAGAAGGCGGCGGCAAATACGATATTGTTGTCGTTAATGCCGGTCGAGGATTAGCAGGCAGCACGCTTTTGAGCGATAATTCACAGTGGGAGGAACTTTATCATCTTAATGTTCTTGGCGCGGCCTATCTGATGCGGTGCGCTGCCAAGTATTTAATCGGACGCAAAAGCGGCGATATTGTGGCTATCGGTTCTGTGGTGGGGCGAAACATATCACCATTTAGCGCGTTTTACGGCTCCAGTAAATTTGCCATCGGCGCTATCGCGGAAGGCCTGCGTCAGGAAGTTTGCGCGCATGGCGTACGCGTGTCTCTGGTTATGCCGGGAATCGTAGTCAGCGAATTTCAGAAAGTGGCCGGCTACAGTGAAGAAAATTTTTACAAAGGCATCGCTCACATGGGTAAACTGCTGGAGCCGCAGGCGATAGCCGACGGAATCTGCTGGCTGCTTACCCAACCATCAAACGTGAACGTGAGTGAAATTATGATTAGGCCGACGGGACAGAACTACCCGTGAGGGCGACTTTGAAAAATGGCCATATGCTACGTTGCGCTGCATCCTTCGTCATTGCGACCTACGGAAAGTAGGCCTCATTCCTGAGGCTTTGCGCGCCTTGCCTCTGGCTCATTTTACAAAGTCGCCTGAACATTTTTAGATAGTGTTATTTCTATCCGATATCATCTTTGATTTAAATGGAATATATTAAGATTGCCACGTTCACTGTCGTGAACTCGCAATGACAAATAAGGTAAGAAAACATAATGAATATCACAGCAACCGAAATCAGCAAACGCCTGCAGAAAATGGGCAACAAAAACGACGCCCGATTTCTACAGGGATTTTTTAAAACCGGTGTCGGTCAATATGGCGAAGGAGATATTTTTCTGGGTATTCGTGTTCCGGCAATACGGAAGTTCGCCAAAGAATACAATAATCTGCCACTCAAAGAAGTATTATCACTGCTAAAATCTCCTTATCACGAAGTCAGACTTTTCGCGCTCATTTCGTTAGTCAATACCTTCGCCAAAGGCAATGAAATAATTCAAAAGAAAATCTATGATTTATATCTGGCGAATACCATATACATCAATAACTGGGATCTGGTGGATATTTCCGCGCCCAATATTGTGGGAGCTTTTTTGCTCACGAGAAGCAGAAAGCTTCTTTATCAACTGGCGAAATCAAAGAGCCTCTGGGAGCGACGCATCGCAGTGCTCGCCACTTTCTATTTCATCAAAAACAATCAATTTACGGATTCACTCAAGATCGCCGGAATTTTATTGCGGGATAAAGAAGATTTAATTCACAAAGCTGTCGGCTGGATGCTGCGTGAAGTCGGCAAACGTAATATTAAGCTCGCGGAAGCGTTTTTACAAAAGCATTGCCGGATAATGCCCAGAACAATGCTGCGTTACGCGATAGAAAGATTTACCCCGGAAAGAAGGAAAATATTTTTAGAAGGCGATGACACTCGCTAATAGTGAGACTCGTTAAGAGCGAACGAAGTGATGCTCGAAACGTTAGTCGAACTATCCCCGAAGCGCAGCGCAGGGGATAATGCCCAGAACAATGCTGCGTTACGCGATAGAAAGATTTACTCCATCAAAAAGACGCATGTATCTTAATGACACTCGCTAAGAACGAACGTAGTGAAGTTCGAAGCGTAAGTGGAATTATCCCCGAAGCGAAGCGTAGGGGGCAATATCTGATAATTACCGCCGCAATACAAAATTTTGGTTAGCCTGTTAAAAGCGGTTTGTCATTAACGTATTTTCAATTCAATATATTCCATAACTAAATCATCTTTTATTTCGATACATCCCCCAATGCTCTGGGCGGCGGGACAAAACTGTAAATAAGAAGAAAAAGCGTCCTGTGCTTCGGCCACTTTTTCCGGATGTATCTTCAGATGATACTTAACGCGCATCCGGGTGATTTTGAGAACATTATTCACGTTTTCGATATCTCCTTCCACATCAGCGCTGTAGTTATCTCCATAAGTAGGAATTTTCTTTCCGGCCAGCAACGCGGCCAGTGTGCCCATCATTCAGGCGGCAGTTGCCGCTACAATATGATCAAGGGTAGCGGCATGTTCTTTTTCCGGTTCTATATTATAAAATTTCTTTATACCGCCGTGAACGCCATAATAAATCGGCTCATCAAGCCCCTCGATAACGGCTTTTCTTGTCGGGCCTTTTTCCCGCACAATTTTAATACGTGATGTATGAACTACCTCTCCCATTCCACACCTCCCATCTTTATTTTACGGATTATAATCAGCTCTTTAGTTATATTATACCAGATTACTTTTGAAATGTCCCCCGTTTCCGCCCAAAAAGTAATAGATATCGTTATTTACACAAAATTGAACCAAAATAATCAAATAGATACAATTTTTGTTTGACAATATTGTATTTTATCAGTAGGAATACGGCAAACGATTGCCGATAGCCTTATGAAACAACTTTTTAACCCGGAAGATATAGAAAGAAAGCTCATTTTGATCCTGAAGATTCTTAATGAAAATTCAGAATCACAGGGCGCGCGTGTCATCGCGCGAAAGATGAAGGAACGGGGCGTTCAGTTAAGCGAAAGAACCGTCCGCTATCATCTGAAACTGATGGACGAAAGAGGACTGACAAAACTCGTCGGCCGCCGTGACGGCAGAATTATCACCAATCTGGGAATGGATGAAATTACCAACGCCCGCGTCCGGGATAAAATCAGCCTTTCCATTTCCCGCATTGACGTTCTTTCTTTCAAAACAACTTTTGACATTAAAAAGCGTCGCGGTCTCGTCCCTGTCAACATTTCTTTTTTCCCGCAAAATCAATTCAAGAAAGCTCTTGCGACGATGAAACCTGTATTCAAAAAGAAATTTGCCGTATCCGACCGTGTTGCCATTGCCACGGCGGGGGAAAAACTGGGAGAAGCCGTTGTTCCAGAGGGGAAAATAGGATTGGCCACAGTTTGCAGTATTTTAATCAACGCCGTTCTTTTAAAGCACGGTATTCCGATTGATTCCAAGTTCGGCGGCATACTCCAGATAAAAAACGGCAAACCTTTAAGATTTGTCGAGCTTATCAATTACTCGGGTTCCTCGCTTGATCCATCGGAAATATTTATTCGCGGCAAAATGACTTCGGTAAAAGAAGTTGTGGCAAAAGGCGAAGGAAAAATTCTGGCCAACTTCCGCGAAATACCATCAATGAGCCGTCCTCTGGTAGAAAAAATCATCGCTGATTTTGATAAGGCCGGAATCAATGGCGCTCTTTCCATTGGTACAGTGGGGAATCCCATTTGCCAGACAGATGTGGATATAAATAAAGTGGGCATGATTCTTTTAGGCGGTCTCAATCCTGTTGCCGCGGCTTATGAAGAAGGCTTTGATGTTGATAACAAGGCAATGTCCACTGTAATGGAATATGAGGATCTCCGAAGCATTGCGGAGATATAGAAACAATCAGTTTAGTTAACTCATGTACGTCAAATGATTGCATGAAACAAATAACAAAACAAATTATTAAGGAGGATTAAATTATGTCAGTAATCAGTGATGTTATCGCCAAAGTCAAACAAACAGATCCCAACCAGCCGGAGTTTCATCAGGCTGTTGAAGAAGTTATGGAGACATTGGAACCTACAGTAAAAAAACACCCGGAATACGTCAAGGCCAAGATCTATGAACGCATCGTGGAACCGGACAGAGCAATGCAGTTTCGGGTTCCCTGGGTAGATGATAAAGGCGAAGTTATCGTCAACAGAGGATTCCGCGTTCAGTTCAATAACGCCATCGGCCCTTACAAGGGCGGTCTGCGCTTCCATCCTTCAGTAAATCTGGGAATTATCAAATTTCTGGGCTTTGAACAGATTTTTAAAAACGCTCTGACCACACTACCTATGGGCGGCGCCAAGGGCGGTTCCGACTTTGATCCCAAAGGAAAATCTGATGGTGAAGTAATGCGTTTCTGCCAGGCGTTCATGCGCGAATTATTCCGTCACATCGGTGCCGATGTTGACGTTCCCGCGGGTGACATCGGTGTTGGCGGCCGTGAAATCGGATATATGTACGGTTACTACAAAAAAATCCGCAATGAGCATACCGGAGTTCTTACCGGAAAGGGAATGTCCTACGGCGGAAGCTTGATTCGTCCCGAAGCAACCGGTTACGGCGCAACATATTTTGCCGCGGAAATGCTGGCCACCCGCAAACTGGATTTTAAAGGTAAGATGGTCGCAGTAAGCGGCGCAGGCAACGTCGCGCAGTCCACAGTGGAAAAAGTAAATCAGCTGGGCGGCAAGGTAATTTCTCTTTGCGATTCGACTGCAACAATCATTGATGAAGCCGGTATCGATAATAAGAAATGCAATTACGTACTGGAATTGAAAAACGTCAGGCGCGGCCGCATCTCTGAATACGCTGACAAGTATAAGGCTGTTTGTTACGAAGGAAAGAACGTTTGGGATGTTATTCGTGAACAGGGAATTAAAGTTGATGTCGCCCTGCCCTCCGCAACCCAAAACGAAATCAGCGGGAAAAACGCTGCTGCTTTAGTGAAAAACGGCTGTATCTGCGTGGCCGAAGGAGCCAATATGCCTTCAACACCCGAAGCCATTAAGATTTTCCAGGATAAGAAAATTCTCTACGGTCCCGGCAAAGCAGCCAACGCCGGCGGCGTAGCCACATCCGGTCTGGAAATGAGCCAGAACAGCATGAGATTTTTATGGACACGCGAAGAAGTGGACAACCGTCTTCTGCAAATCATGAAGAGCATTCACAAAAACTGCTATGATACGGCGGAAGCTTATGGTAAGAAAGGCGACTACGTTACCGGCGCAAATATCGCCGGTTTCACCAAGGTTGCCGACGCTATGTTGGCTTACGGTATTGTATAA
>JAPLJP010000141.1 GCA_026388535.1 Deltaproteobacteria bacterium
AAATTTCTCAAGTTTTCTCCCACGTTGCGGGATGCTTCAATAAACGATTATCAAAAACGTACCGGCAGCATTCATAGGAAATGTTTATCGGTGAAACAGCGAGTGTCATTTATTCTCCCGTTTACTGCTCCAATGGCCGAGTTTATGACGCAATTTTAAAAAAACCTCTTGATCTCCAGAAAAGAGACGCGGAAGTTGAACAGACTCTAATCTCCGCTCCTGATGAAAAATGGCACGTGGAATTTCTTCCCCTGCTTTGTCCGAATTGCGGCGCGGATCTGCCTGGTGAAAAAGACGCTTTGATAGTTTTCTGCGATAATTGCCACTCCGCGTGGAACCCGTCGAATAAAAATTTTACCAAAGTTAAATTTTCCACATGGCAGGAAAAAAGAGACGATATCACTTACCTTCCCTTCTGGCAGTTAAAGGTAAAAGTCAGCGGTATTCAACTGGAAACATACGCCGATTTGATTAAAGTGGCCAATCTGCCCAAAGCTCCCGCAGGAGTTTGGGAACAAACACCCTTTTATTTTTGCGCACCGGCATTCAAACTTAATTCCGTCTTATTTTTGCGCTGGTGCAGACAATTAACCGCAACACCACCTCCAAAGGATTTAATCGACGATTTTCCGGCGAAGAAAATTCATCAGGTAACACTTCCCATAACTGAAGCGCTGGAGAGCTCTCTTATTACTCTGTCAAGTTTAATGTCCAATAAAACAAAATTTTTAGAAGTAGTCTCCTCACTTAAATTCACTCTTGAGGATTCCTCTCTCATTCTTCATCCTTTTGCTACAAGCGCTAAAGAACTGGTTCACACAAAACTAGGCTTCACTATGAACAGCGCGGCACTGAATTTAGGCGCGTATCTGTAAGTTATTTAGGTGGCATGCGTAAAGCCCCGTCCAGCCTTATACAGCAACCATTGAGCATCGTGTTTTCAATAATATGCAGAACAAGCCGGGCAAATTCTACGGGCTTGCCGAGACGTTTGGGGAAAGGAACTGTCTTGGCCATATCTTCTTTGACCGCCGGAGGTAAACCGGCCATCATCGGTGTATCAAAAATTCCGGGAGCAATGGTTATAATCCTTATTCCATAATCGGAAATTTCGCGCGCTATAGGCAGAGTCATTCCCACTATACCGGCCTTGGAAGCGCTGTAAGCCGCCTGGCCTATCTGTCCCTCAAACGCGGCGATCGAAGCGGAATTAATGATCACGCCCTTTTCGCCTTCTTCATCAGGCGTGTTATTCATCATCTGTTCAACCGCCAGCCTGATAACATTGAGTGTTCCTACAAGATTAATCTGCAGAACCTTATTGAACGATTCCAGAGGCAAAGGACCTTTCCTGCCGATGAGTTTTCCCGGATTGACAACTCCTGCGCAATTAATCGCTACATTTATTTTTCCGAAAGCAACAACAGCCTTTTTAATGGCCTGACGGACATCAGCTTCGCTAGTAATATCCGTTCTTACAAATATCGCGTTTGCTCCAATATTCGCCGCCAGTTTTTCTCCTTTCTCCGCATCAACATCAATAATCACTGCACGCGCGCCTTTTTTTACCAGTTCCAGAACGTTGGCTTCGCCCAGTCCCGAAGCACCGCCGGTAACTAATGCCACCACATCTTTAATATCCATATAGTTTTCTTATGTCCTTTCCTAAATTATTTACCAATATTTATGGAGCTCAGCCTTACTCTGTTTTCTTCAGGGCATTAGCACAGGGCTTTATCATTTCCACTTTAATTCTCTTGATAAACTCCCGGCGGACTGCCGGAATTTTCGTAAGCAGTACCAGAATGCTGTTGATAATCCGCCATTTATAATGTTTCTGCGGGAAATTATACATCCCGTGTTCTTTGTAATACCGGTGATCAGCCTGAAAAACCGGGCGCAATCTACCCCAGATGGCATCCCGGAACAACTTATTTCCCGCCACCTGATAAAATGTCGGCGGCGAAATATAGCCTAGTTTACTCTGCGCAACTGAACGCGAGGCCATGCTTTGCAACGCGATATTGATTTCGGCGGAGCTTCCCAGATCGTCACTGACAAAGCCGGCGATGCCGGCTTGCTGCACGCCCATGGAAGCTTCAAAAATTTCGCGTAAATTATAAATTTGATTAAAAGGCCCGGAAATAACAAATCCGATCTGTTTGTCTTTTAAAAATGGCGTATGACCATTGAAAAAACTGCGGTCGAAAAAGCATTTCCACAACGATGAAAGATACCGGTCATGAATGGCGCCGGCAATAAATATAATATCCGCCGTTTTAATTTTTGTATTTAAGAAATCACTAAATCCATCCTTGCCTTCGTAAACGCAGACATTATCGAAACCGCACTGTATACATCCTAGACAGCCGCCTTTTATATCAACATCTTTCAGTTGTACCAGCTCAGCGGTGGGAGAAAAAGTCTGCTGCAATCTCTCCACCATCTTCTGAAGATTGGGATTTTCAGTGAGATTATCGACGACAATCAGAACCTTTTTGCCTTCAGTTTCCACTGGTGTTATTTTTTCAGCTTCAAAAACAACTTCCGGTGCAACTAATGGTTTATTGTTTCTTATCGCAGGAGTGCCTTCTTTAATCGCCTTAATAAATAATTCGCCGAATTTTTTCAGCCTCTGACGTTCTTTAGTCTTCAGCAAATCATTCATTTCCGCCGAATAGGAACCGAAATAATTCATCTGCAAATCATCACAAACGGCATTGATATAATTGTGGGCGGTGTAGTCAAAAAAATTGATGGAAGTTGTCACACAGGCGGCGGGTTTACCGCGAAAAACCGGGGTGGCGTTTTTCTCAAAAATCAATTCGATAAATCTTTTATACTGAGAACAAACAACTAAAAAATAAAGGGGAAACGCCCAGAGCACGGCATCCGCGGCGCCTATCCCGGAGATAATTTCCTGAAAAGCCTTGTCATCTTTTTCCAACTTCTTAATTTTCAGCGCTACATCGAAAAATTTAAATTCAGCTTCCGGAAATCTTTGCTCCAGAAAATGAACATACTGCATGGTAACGCTGACCTCGCCTTTCGGCGAACCGTTCAAAACAGCGATTTTCATAATAATCACCTGCTACTCTAAATTTATTTTTATGTGACAAAGTTATTACCACAAGAAGAATATCATGTCCAGAGGACCACTACTATTTCTAAATCAAAGAAAATTGCGGGCTGTTCGGGGAACTGCCCCTACTAGTTTCAGGTCCCGCGTCGTCGAAGATGCCCCCATGGTGACCTTCAGGTTATTCAGGGTACTTCGCTCCTGGGATAGCTCCACTTACGCTTTAATGAGCCTTGATTTTCCGAAACGTAATGTTCGGAAAATCTTAGAGTGAATTATCCCGCCACCTTCAGGTGGCAGGGACAAACCTCACGTCGTTCGCTCTCAGCTAGTGTCGCTACATAAGCAATGAATCGTCCATCGTGGCTCAAACTTATATCAATATCCGTTTTTCTGTTGCCAACGTAAACGCGCGGCGGTTGAAGCTCTCCGTTTTCTCTTGTTCTCTTGATTCTTATTTGATGGAAATTCAGGGAAAAGTATTGGGCTAAATTTTGTCCAACGCTGTGGCGCAAAAATAGTGAAGGATTAATTCCTTCTTCTTCCGGCAGGGCTTCAACGCTCCAGATTAGTTTATCCAGAGCCGTAAGCACATCTGCGCCTATGCAATGAACATACTGAGAATTGGAAAAAAGACGAATGTAAATTTTTCCTTTCCCCGGAATTGTAACTTCGCCATCAGAATATTTTGATTTGGTCATCCTGAAAGTTACCGGCCACTGCCTCGGCAGAAAAGCAACATCGGAAAAAGATTTTTTTACTACTTTATACGCGGTTTCTTTACAAGCCCAGTGCGACCAGAGCGCTGCGTCGGAATTTCCCGCGTTTTGGACAAATTCAATCTCAGCATTTGTGAGGATTTTTTTTAGAAAGCGCGAATCCCTGCTTTTCCCTGCGTTCGCTGGTTCCTTCAAATCCACAACATCGTTCCCGACGTAGGGCAAAATACTTTTCCTCCATTTGCGCGAGCCGATTAATTATTTGCGTGGCATATTCGCGTTGCACTTTCAGGTCGCTTCCTTCTGCAGGCTCCGGCGTAAAAACTTCCATCTGCACCGAGAACTTCTCTCCCCATGCAGGAATAATACTATAATTATCCTGTTTGTCTCCGCGCAGATACATACACATTACTTTGCAGTTTTCCAGACTTTTAATAAAACGCCCCACACCATAAGAGAAGCCTTCTTTATCTATCCGCCCGGTGCGGGAACGCTTGCCTTCAGGAAAGATCATGATGGTCTCGCCGCTCTTCAGGAGGTAAATACATTTCTCCAGAGATTCTTTCATCCTTTCACGGGAACCGCCGCGGTTGATGGGAATGCACTTGGACAGGTAACACAATATCGTAAGAATAATATTATCTTTATAGTTATTTCTTTCCGGCAGATTCCAGGGCAGTTTTTTATAACTGATTATATGCTGGCTCAAACTGAAAATGGCATAAGTTAAAATAAAAGAGTCAATCATTGTTAGATGATTTGAACAAATAATCCAAGGTCCTTTGTGCCGGGCAAATTCATCGGCGCACCGGCAGCGGATTTCTTTCTAATCCCTTACCCGATAAAAGAAAACTTTGGCAGCAAAAAAATATATAGGCGCGATGATTAATATTGATAACCGCCCTATAAAATTTTGCAGATGCAAAAATATTTTGGATTTTTTATTCATTTTTACCCAAGTTTATTTTTGATGATTCTGACGGCATCGCCGATGGTACGAATTTTATCCGCTTCATCATCATCCACACTTATGCCGTAAACATCTTCGCATTTAATGATTACATCAACCAGGCGCGCGGAGTTCACTTTCAAATCATTTAAGATGTGTGTTTCCATCGTCGCCTTTCCCAAAAGTTCCTGATTTTTGGCGTACGGCCTCAAAATATTTACCATTTCTTCAAATATTTTCTTGTCATCCATGTAGAACTATCTCCTTATCAAATATTATTTTTCTTCCCATTTCTTGAATATGATACAGCTGTTGACGTCACCGAAGCCAAAACCGGCTTTAGCGATAATTTTCAGTTGAGGAAGTTCCAAACATTTTTGCGGAATTTTTCGCGCGAATTTTTCGATATCCGGATGCACATCCTCGCTGTTGATTGATGGATGCAGAAATCCTTTGTAAATCTGCAAAACAGCGGCCACGCATTCTATGGCGCCGGCGGCGCCGAGGCAATGGCCGATTAATGATTTTGTGGACTGAATGAAAGGAAAGTTTTCGGGGTTCCTCTCCAGCGCTTCCGCCCAATTTTTAACTTCATGAGGATCGGCGTACGTCGCGGTCAAATGTCCGTTGATAGCATCAACCTGCGCCGGATCAATACCCGAGTCGGCAACCGCGCCGCGGATACATCTCTTCACTCCCTCCGGATTAGGCGCTGTCATGGAGCCGCCCATTCTCTGACCGCCGCAATTAACATAGCCGCCGATTATTTCCGCGTAGATTCTTGCTCCTCTGGCCTGAGCGGTTTCCAGATCTTCCAAAACCAGCATCCCTCCTCCGGAACCGGGAACAAAGCCGCAGGCGCTAGCGCTCAAGGGGCGGGAACCAGCCGCCGGGTTATCGTTAAATTTGCGGCAAAGCACGCGCATGGCGTCAAAACCTGCCCAGATGTAAGGCGACGCTCCTTCGGAACCGCCGGCTACCATGCGTTTGGCGAGACCTGTTCTTATTCTCCAGACGGCGTCAATAATTGCTTCGTTTCCTGTACTGCAAGCCGAAGAGTTCGATGTAACTTTATTGCCGGCGCCGATCAAACCGGCAATTCGTGCGCTGGTGCCGCTGCTCATCACTTGCTCGACAACGCGACTGCCCAATCTCCTTACCCGGCCTTCATTAACCATGGGAACGATATTCTGGGCAATCGTATCCATGCCGCCGACTCCTGAACCGGCAATGACACCGGTATCCCAATCAACAACCTCTTCATCGCTATCATTCAGATTTAATCCGGCATCCTTCCAGGCATCCACCGCCGAAACCGAAGCGAAGCCGATATTATCGTTTAGAGATAAAAGCTTTTCCCGATCAAAATAACTTTTTCGGATTTCATCGAAATTTTCCGGAACACCGGCAATCTGACATCCGAATTTTAATTCCTCTAGTTGAGGAATAAAGCGAATACCGGAGATCCCTCCTCTGAGCGCCTTTTCATAATCATCCAAGCCGTGCGCGTTGGGAGCGGCTACTCCCATTCCTGTAATAACAACTCTCTTTTTCATTTATTCACTCCAACTCCGGATAAATTTCCGGAGCAAATTATTTCGCCATTTTCTCTTTCCATAGAAACATTCGCCTTGATAATATTTTTACGAAAATAAATTTTCTTTCCTTTAATAATTACTCTTTCACCCGGCGCGACAATTTTTTTAAATTCCACGCCATCCGCCAGTGAAAACAAACTCAGGGGCAAGTTCATCTGGCTGGGCCGCATATTTTTCTGACGGGACAGAAGATATATCCCGAAAGCGACAACACCGGTTTGCGCCATTGTTTCAATAAGAATCACTCCCGGCGTAATGGGATAGCCGGGAAAGTGCCCGCGATAAAAATATTCATCCTCGCGAAACCGGTAAGCCCCGACAATCTCCTCCTCATTAAGGGTGATAATTTCATCAATAAAGCGAAAAGGTTTCTGCTGAGGCACGAGGTCCAAAACCTCTTGCTTCACGTCGGCATCAGCCTCCATAAAGGCCTCCGTTAACATGAATAACCGAGCCGGTAATGTAACTTCCCTTTTTAGCCAGAAATGCCACCACTTCCGCGACTTCTTCAGGCCTTCCGACACGGCCTAAAATAATTTCATCCATAATTTTATTTTTTATTTCTTCCGGCAGTTCTTTGGTCATCTCAGTGTCGATGAAACCGGGAGCGACGGAATTAACCAGAATATTTCTTCCCTTTAGCTCCAATGCCAGAGATCTGGTAAAGGCATCCAGCGCCGCTTTTTCCATCGTGTAGGGAATTTGACCGGCATTGCCCGTATGTCCGACAACGCTGGAAATATTAATGACACGCCCGGCTGAACTCCTGATCATGAATTGCCGCAGAATTCTTTTGGTCAAATACCAAACGCCGCGCGTCAGCGCTCTTTGTTCATCAAACTGTTCCACTTTCATGGAAAGAATATCGGCATTAATTGACCGGCCCGCGTTGTTGACCAGAACATCAACACGCCCAACAGCATCCTTCAGTTTGCCGATCATCATATTCACCTGTTCGATATCGGACAAATCAGCTTGAATTATAAATCCTTCTTTTATTTCCGCCAGCAGTTGTTGCGCCTTTTCGGCGCTCTTATTGTAATGAATGCCGACATGAAAACCTTCCGCGGCCAGAGCGCGGCAACACGCGGCTCCTATTCCCGTCGCACCGCCTGTTATTATAGCAACCGGTTTTTCGATCATCGTTCGTTCCCCACTTTCAGCATCGTATACGCCCATGTCAGTCCGGCACCGACAATGACCATGGCGATATTATCCCCCGGCTGAAGTTCATCCCAATGCATACTTAAATTTGCGGGAGCGCCGCAACAGCCGGTATTGCCGAATTGATCAACGTTATACCAGTGGTTCTCAGGTTTTATCGCTCTGCGTTCGCACACTGTTTCAAGCATCATTAAATTTGCTTGATGGCCGATAAAAATTAAACGCCGCGCGTCGGCCGTGTATTGATCCTGAAGTACTTTAAGATATTCAGTTGTTTTCCTGATGGCATAGCGCTGAACGGCGTTGCCATCCTGATGAAAAGTCCAGTCCCCGTCAATGCCGACTTTTCTCCATCCGGATGGGATGGAATAAAAATCGCCGCTGTCAAAAACGGCGCGGGCGGGAATTGTTGCCGAAACGACAGCCGCGATTGCGCCGTCGCCAAAAAGCACCGCCGAATTGCGATCGGAATAATTAATCGACCTTGTCGGCGATTCCGCACCGATCAAAAGAATGTAAGGCGGTAGAGTCTCCGGCTGCATGCGCAAAAGAAGATTGATATGCATACCGAAAGTAGAACAGGAGGAATTCAAATCGAAGCTGGGCACTTCAATGCCCAGTTCCGCGGCCATCGCCGATGCTTCCGCCGGCGAAATATTATCCGGCGATGAAGAGCCGGCAATAACCATACCGATATCCTCCGGTTTCAGTGAAGCACGATTAAGTGCCATCCGGGCCGCCTCCGCTCCCATCTGGTAATTTTTGTATTGTCTTATAGCAAAAGATTCCAGAGGGTGAACATTTTTTGTCTGCCTGATATAATCCAGAGGCAGAACCGTCCGGCGGTTTTGAATGCCGACACGTTCCATAATCCAATCGTTGGTGGTGCCGATATCCAGGTCTTCCAAAAATTTATTAG
>JAPLJP010000034.1 GCA_026388535.1 Deltaproteobacteria bacterium
TTTGTAGAATTTCATATCAAGGTTGATCCGCAAATGTCAGTGCTTGATTCGCATGGCATTACCAAAACATTAAAACAAAATATCAGGAAAAAATTTACCGATTGCGTCATTACCATTCATATTGAGCCTTGTGATGGAGAATGTTCAGATGTCTGCGCGGCTGGCTGTTTGTTGCCTGAGGAAAAAAGACCCCGAATCTTAAAACGCACCCCTTAGCTTTACTGCGGTGGGGCAGTTTGCGGCATTTACACAAAAAAAAGACGTGTAAAAATGATGACTATGAAGCTCATGAAAAAAATCACGGCGCTTGCTTTTTCCCTGTTGTTAATCATTGTTTTTGCGGATAGTGAGGCCGCCGCCGGAAACAAAGAAAAAGAATTGGTTATTCTTTTTACCCATGATTTACATTCTTACTTTCTGCCGCACCGTATCCTGACTGCGGAAGAAAAACAATTACAGCAGGGAGGATATGCCCGGCTCGCTTTTCTGATTAAGGAACAGAAGTTAATGCATCAAAATAAGGCTTTGCTGATTGATGCGGGCGATTTTTCCATGGGCACGCTATTCCACACTTCTTCTATGCAAGAGGCGTCCGAACTCAGGCTTATGGGAAAAATGGGTTACGATGTTGTAACATTTGGAAATCATGATTTCGATTTCCATCCTGATGGTCTGGCCATGATGCTTCAGAGCGCCCGGTCTAAAAGCAAACAACTGCCGCAGCTTACGGCATCTAATATTGTTTTCAGCAAGAACGATCCGGGGGACGCGACACTCAAGCTGGCTTTCCAGAGTTATCCGGTAAAGGAATACACGATTATCAAAAGAAACGGCGTCAGCATAGGGATCTTCGGCATCGTGGGCAAAAACGCCGCTGATGACGCGCCGTTTGCCAAACCCCTGACTTTTGCCGATCCTGTTCGGACGAGTAAACGCATCGTTAATATTTTGAAGAAAAAGGAAAAAGTGGATATCGTCATTTGCCTTTCACACTCCGGAACATTGCCAGTTAAAGAGTATTCGGAAGACGAAAAACTGGCCAGGGAGGTTCCGCAGATAGACGTGATTATTAGCGGGCATACCCATAGAATTTTACCTCAGCCGATTGTGACCGGTAAAACGATTATTGTTTCCAGCGGCCGCTATGGAGAACGTCTGGGTGTTTTGAAAATTGTTTATACCAAAGGTAAGGACATCAAACTTGCCTCTTACGAATTGCAAAATGTTACAACTGGAATTCCTGAAAATATGATTATCGCGAAAGATATCACCACATACGAAGACATTGTTAACCGGGATTTTCTTTCTTCGTATAACCTGACTTTTAATCAGGTGATTGCTGAAAGTGATTTTAATATGGAGTCGCTGGCCTCCGCTCACGCTCATCCCCGGGAAATGGGATTGGGAAACATGATTACCGACGCGTATCGCTATGCCGTACAAAAAGCGGAGGGGAAAAATTATGAATATGTTCATTTTGTGCTGGAACCGCTCGGACTTATTAGGGACTCTTTCCAGAAGGGGAAAATTACAGTCGCGGACGTCTTTCAGGTTTTATCGCTGGGCAGAGGGATTGACGGTGTCGCTGGTTATCCGCTGATGGCTTTTTATATCAACGGCAAGGAGCTCAAAGACATTCTGGAGGTGGATACGTCTGTGGCACCGCTGAAAAAAGAGGACGCTCATCTGCAGATTTCGGGTATTAAATTTAAATTCAATCCCAGGCGGATTTTATTCGACCGGGTGAGGGAGGTTTCAGTGCTCAATGAAAAAGGCGATTATGAACCTCTCGATTCGCGAAAACTTTATCGCGTCTGTTCCGATTTATATACGGCGGGAATGATAGATTATATCTCCGGCGTTACCTACGGATTTCTAAGTATAAAACCGAAAGATAAAGACGGCCGCGCCTTGCCGGATATAAAACAGGCGATTATTTACACTGATAAAAATTCGTCCAAAGCAACTGAATTGAAAGAGTGGATAGCTCTTGTTCAATACCTGCGTTCTTTTAAGGATACAAATAAAAACGGCATCCCCGATATACCGGAAAAATATCAGAAGCCGGAAGGCCGCATTCAGGCAGAGCCTTCAATGAATCCGGTAAAACTGATTGCCGGCGGCAACGCCATTACCTACGGAGCATTACTGATAGGACTTGCTTTGCTTTGCGCATGGATATTCTTAATGTGGCTGGTTATCAGAAAAATCAGATCATCGGGCAGGATTAAATAATTAATCCACTCAAAATAAACAAATTGGCGGTTTAATCTCCGGCAGTTTGTCGCCTTCGTATAATACTTTTTCCAGAAAAAGGCCGGAAGGCGGGGCGGTGAATCTGGCCGGTGTTTCCGAATAGGATTGGAGCATTTTTTCGATATCGTGGCTGGTAAGATTGTCGCGCCCTGCCTCTACAGTAATTCCCACTATGCGCCGCACCATTTTCCAGAGAAAATGAGAGCCAACAACTCGCAAAGCGATGATATCGTCAAATTCCTTTAACTGCACTCCTTCAATATCAACTTGAGTGGACGCGTCTTTATCCATCCTTTTATCGGCAAAAGAGGCAAAATTGTGGAATCCTGAAAAAACGCCGAGAGCGTGTCGCATTTTGCTGACGTCGAGATTGTCCTTGACCCACCAGACATAACGCTTGCCGAAAGCAGTGCGTCGTTTGGCGATAAGATAGAGATAGCTGCGGCTCACGGCGTGATGGCGGGCGTGAAAAAGCGGCGGGGCATTTTCCACCCGCAGCACATTAATGCTTGCCGGCAGGTTATCATTGATCCCGAAGCGCAAAGTTTCCGGATTAATCTTCTTGGGAGATTCCAGATGGGCGGTTTGTGCCAAAGCATGCACTCCGGCATCGGTTCTACCGGCTCCTTGAATTTGCACCGGCATGCCTAAAAATTTCTGTGCGGCGGCGATTAAAGTTCCCTGAATGCTTTTGGCGTTTTTTTGCGTTTGCCATCCGCTGTAATTTGTCCCGTCGTATTCCAGGACGATTTTATATTTATACATAGTGAGTCCTCAAATTTTACAAACGTAGTGCAGTAAAATTTGTTAGAGCGAACTATCCCCGCAGCGAAGTGGAGCGGGATAGTGAGCCTTAATGAGACTCGAATATTACAAGCGTAGCGCAGTAATATTCGTTAGTCGAATTATCCCTTAAGCGCAGCTTACAGGGACAAACTAAATACTGCTATTAATGAACCGTTCGTTTCAGGGCTTGTCCTGAGGGGTCGTGTAATTTTGCTGTGTTTGCTGGTTTTGTTTCTCCGGTGCCAAAATACTCATTGCGGCAATGTTTTTTATTAATAATCCCTCTGGATCAAGACAATTTAATTCCTTCCCCGGGTACAACGTCGTGATCACGGCCTTTCCAATTATCTTTCTTCCTTCTTTGCCGTTCAAATCTATTGTTTTCAATCCCCAGGCATTGTGAAAAATAAGCGCTCGGCCGTTCTGCTCGCCAATGAAAAGCATGATATGACCCTTGCGCCAGAGGAGACTCAAATAGGGAATTCCTTTCTCCAAAATGATTTTTTCTTTCTGTTCGGGATCAATTCCCTGCAGGTCAATATATGTTCCCACTTGTTTGGCTTGATCTTCGGAGTGTCTGGGCAGCCATATGCCGAAAGTGGCGAAAAAATCTCTGGTCATGGCGGAACAATCGCGGTTGCCGTAAAGACCGCCCCAGCCGTATGGTTCGTCTATTAGTTCGTTGGCAATCTTGATTGCATTTAGGTAATTAAAGGGAAACGGCTTGGGCGCGATTACCTGACGGGAAACAAATCCATGCTTAATTACCGAGTAGTTGTTTTTATCCGCCACCGCGATAAGTATTTCCATTTTGTCCGCCGTCTCGTTGACCAAAGGAAAAACTTGTCCGATTGATGTTCTGAGTCCGAAATTACCTTCGGCATCAAAGATGGAAGTCTTATCTTTTATAACAACCGCGTAACGGCCGGACTCCCATGTTTTAATGAAGTTCTCGTCCACGCGGGCGTAGTCTTCAACGGGTATCCATCCGAAGGCGAAACTGGTTTCCACCAGAGCCCATGATTTATCCGCGCTGAGATGACAGACAAAAACAGGAGTGTTCGCGGCCACAGAGGATATTTG
>JAPLJP010000008.1 GCA_026388535.1 Deltaproteobacteria bacterium
TGCGTGTGCCTCCCGGAGTTGAAGGCACGGTTATTGACGCTAAAATTTTTACAAGGAAGGGTGCGGATAGCGACCTGCGTTCGCAGGCTATCGAAGCCGATGCTATTGAACAAATAACCAAAGACCGGGATGATGAAATCCGTATCCTGACTGAGACAATTAAAAAAGATATTACAAAGGTTATTATCGGAAAAACTGCAGCAACCAAAATAGTGGATGCTAAAAAGAAAACAATTTTAAAGAAAGGCGATAAAATCACAAAAGAGGTTTGGGCGGATCTGCCTTTCTCCTACTGGAAAGAAATTACCATTGCTGAAAACGATGGCTCAGAAGAAAAGATAAGCAACTTGATCGCTTCTCTGGAGAGAAAAATTGATTTTGTCAGCGCTCATTTTGCGGAGAAACTGGAGAAGATTAAAGCAAGCGACGAGCTTCCTCCCGGCGTTATTAAAATGGTCAAGGTCTATATTGCCATTAAAAGAAAACTTTCCGTGGGCGACAAGATGGCGGGAAGGCACGGCAACAAAGGTGTTTTGTCGCGCATTTTGCCGGAAGAAGATATGCCGTATTTTGCTGATGGATCTACCGTGGATATTGTCCTGAATCCTCTGGGCGTTCCTTCGCGAATGAATGTCGGACAGATTCTGGAGACTCATTTAGGATGGGCGGCAAAATCAATAGGCGAGGGTTTGAATGAATTGTGGAAAAAGAACTCTAATCTGAATAATATTAAAAACGAATTGAAGAAAACTTATTCTTCTCCGGATTTTGATAATTTTATTGATCATGCTTCAGCTGAAGATATCAAGAGATTTGTGGGGCGATTGAAAAAGGGCATTCTTGTGGCGAGCCCTGTTTTTGACGGTTGTCCAGAAGATCAGATTAGAGAAATGTTGAAAAAGGCTGATTTGCCGGAAACAGGACAATCACTTCTTTTTGACGGCAGAACCGGCGAGCCTTTTGATCAGGAAGTCACAGTGGGCATTATTTACATGATGAAACTGCACCACTTGGTTGATAATAAAATTCATGCGCGTTCCATCGGCCCCTATTCGCTGGTAACCCAACAGCCATTGGGCGGTAAAGCGCAATTCGGCGGTCAGAGACTTGGAGAAATGGAAGTCTGGGCAATGGAGGCTTATGGCGCGGCCTACGCGCTACAGGAATTTCTCACGGTTAAATCCGATGATGTGGCGGGAAGAACAAGGATTTACGAATCTATCGTAAAAGGTGAACATACATTTGAGTCGGGTCTTCCGGAATCCTTTAACGTGCTTGTTAAAGAACTCCAGGGGCTTGGATTAGACGTGGAATTGGCTGAGGAAGCCGACGAATTGAGCTAAGAAGGAAAGCCGAAAGAAGGCTGCTTAAAACAAGTAGCTCAATAATTTCACTTAAGCCATTAAATAGTACAGGAGAAAATTTGTGGAAGACGTTTTCAGCTATTTTGAAAAACCCAAAAATCTAATAAAATTCAATGCAATGAAGATTTCCATCGCTTCGCCGGAGAAGATCCTCTCTTGGTCGCATGGCGAAGTAAAGAAACCGGAAACGATCAACTACAGAACGTTTAAACCGGAAAAAGACGGACTTTTTTGCGCGAAGATTTTTGGACCGGTAAAGGATTACGAGTGCCTTTGCGGGCGTTACAAGAGAATGAAACACCGCGGAGTGGTTTGCGAGAAATGCGGCGTGGAAGTTATTCAATCCAAGGTTCGCCGGGAAAGAATGGGACATATCACGCTGGCGACCCCTGTGGCTCATATCTGGTTTTTAAAGAGTCTTCCCAGCCGTATCGGGAATGCCGTTGATTTGCCGTTAAAGGAACTGGAAAAAGTTCTTTACTTTGAATCCTGGATTGTTCTCGATCCCAAAGATACTCCTTTAAAGAAAAAAGATTTGCTTACTGATGAAGAATACGATGAAGCAAGAGAACAATATGGTCAGGATAGTTTCGTCGCGGGAATCGGCGCCGAAGCGATCAGACAACTGCTGGAAGAAATTGATTTAGAAAAACTCTATGAAGAACTGCGCACGGAGATTGTTACCTCCGTTTCCGATACCCAGCAAAAGAAACGGGTTAAAAGATTAAAGGTAGTGGAAGCCCTGCGCAAGTCCGGAAATAAGCCGGAATGGATGATTTTAACAGTCCTGCCCGTTATCCCTCCTGATTTGCGGCCATTAGTTCCTCTTGATGGCGGCCGTTTTGCCACATCTGATCTTAACGATTTATACCGGCGGGTTATCAATAGAAATAATCGATTAAAACGTTTGCAAGAATTAAATGCGCCGGAAATAATTATCCGCAATGAAAAACGCATGTTGCAGGAAGCGGTGGATGTTCTGTTTGATAACGGCCGCCGCGGCAGGGCTATTACCGGAACTAATAAGAGACCTCTTCGCTCCTTGTCGGATATGTTAAAAGGTAAGCAGGGCCGTTTTCGCCAGAACCTGCTGGGGAAAAGGGTTGACTATTCCGGACGTTCAGTTGTTACGGTCGGGCCTGATTTAAGACTTCATCAGTGCGGGCTGCCCAAGAAAATGGCCATAGAGCTCTTTAAACCTTTTATTTATAATCGTCTATTGGAAAAAGGGTATGTCACTACCGTAAAAAGCGCCAAAAAAATGGTGGAAAAAGAAACGGCGGAAGTGTGGGACGCGTTGGATGAAGTTGTGCGCGAATATCCGGTTATCCTGAACCGGGCGCCAACCCTGCATCGTTTGGGTATGCAAGCTTTTGAGCCGGTGTTGATTGAAGGTAAAGCCATACAGCTGCACCCGTTGGTCTGTACGGCTTTCAATGCGGATTTTGACGGCGACCAGATGGCCGTCCATATTCCGCTGTCCGTTGAGGCGCAGACGGAAGCTCGTGTTCTTATGATGTCCACCAACAATATTCTTTCCCCTGCAAACGGTAGTCCGATCATCATTCCCAGCCAGGATATCGTTCTGGGCATTTATTATCTGACAAGAGCTAAAAATGGAGTTAAAGGCGAAGGAATGACTTTCGCCGGTCCCGACGAAGTGCGTTCGGCTATTGATGCTGGGGCAATTGATTTGCATGCACGTATTAAAATGCGCATTAATTCAGAATTAAAAGACACCACAGCTGGAAGAGTTATTCTTTCAGAAATAGCTCCTGAAGAAATTGATTTCGATATGATCAATAAGTTAATGAATAAAAAAGAGCTGACCAACTTAATAGATCATTGCTATCGTTTATGCGGCGACAAGACAACAATTCTTTTGTGTGACAGACTCAAAGACTTAGGCTTTAAATATGCGACTATTTCCGGGCTTTCATTTGCTATTGGCAATATGATTATTCCGGAACACAAGAAACGAATTGTTTTGCAGGCTGATAAAGATGTGCTGAAAATCCAAAAACAGTACATGGACGGGTTGATTACCGATGGTGAACGTTATAATAAAGTTGTTGATATTTGGGCGCAGGCTACAGAGAAAATAGCTTCTGAAATGTTGAAGGGTATCAGCACCGAAGAAGTTCCCGCAGCTGAAGGTAAAAAGCGTAAAATTGAAAGTTTCAATCCTATTTACATGATGGCCGATTCCGGCGCCAGAGGTTCTGCTGTGCAATTGAGACAGTTGGCCGGTATGCGCGGATTGATGGCCAAGCCTTCGGGAGAAATTATCGAAACGCCAATTACAGCTAATTTCCGTGAAGGTTTGACAGTTCTGCAATACTTTATTTCCACGCATGGAGCGCGCAAAGGTTTGGCCGATACGGCATTAAAAACAGCGAACTCCGGTTATCTGACCAGAAGACTGGTGGATGTGGCGCAGGACTGCATCATTACCGAGCATGATTGTGAAACAGTCGATGGAGTTTATGTCTCCGCGCTTATGGAGGGCGGCGAAATTATCGAAACAGCCGGCGAGCGTGTACTGGGTAGAGTTGCCTTGCAGGATATTAAGGATCAGTTTACCGGTGAAGTTATAGTTAAAGCCAATCAGGCAATAGACGAGGCTTTGGCAGAGAAGATCGATCATGCCGGCATTGAACGGGTTAATATCCGGTCGGTTCTGACCTGCCGTTCCAAACATGGCGTTTGTGCCATGTGCTATGGCCGCGATCTGGCTCATGGACATCTGGTTAATATTGGTGAAGCGGTTGGTATTGTTGCGGCTCAATCCATTGGTGAACCTGGTACGCAGTTGACCATGAGAACTTTCCATATCGGTGGTACAGCGAAGTTTGATGAACATTCGACTCTGGAAGCGCGTCATGATGGTTTGATTAAATTTGTCAATTTGAATACAGTGAAGACTAGAGAAGGTGATTTGGTTGTGATGAGACGTCACGGCGAAGTTCATGTTCTGGATGAACAAAAACGCAGCCGCGGCAAGTACATCCTATCTTACGGCGCCCATTTGAAAGTAAGTGATAACAGTCTTATTAAAAAAGGGCAATTAATTGCCGAATGGGATCCTTTCTCCATACCGATTCTGGCTGAAGTGGATGGAACAATCAAGTTCGATGATATTATCGAAGGGAAAACGATGCAGGAACAGGTTGATGAAGTTACCGGTTTGTCCCGTAAAATTATTGTCGAATTCAAAGGTGGAGATTTAAGACCCCGCGTTTCCATCAAGGACAGCAAAGGAAAAACCGCCAAATTAGCCGACACAAATTCTGCCGCTCGTTATCTCTTGTCTGTGGGAGTTAATCTGGTCGTTTCAGAAGGTGATCAGGTCAAGGCGGGAGATATTATAGCAAAAATTCCGCGCGAAACAACAAAAACCAAGGATATCACGGGTGGTTTGCCTCGCGTGGCCGAACTTTTTGAGGCTCGCAAGCCCAAAGATTTTGCTGTTATCAGCGAGATCAGCGGAATTGTTTCTTACGGCAAGGATTCCAAGGGTAAGCGTAAGATTATTGTTACCCCGGAAGTTGGAGAAGAAAAAGAATATCTTATTGCCAAGGGCAAACATATCAGCGTTCAGGAAGGAGACCAGGTTATACCGGGCGACGCTTTGATGTCTGGTGTAAACAATCCCCATGACCTTTTAGCCATTAAGGGTGAAAAAGAACTGGCGAGATACTTGGTTGATGAAGTACAGGAAGTTTACCGTTTACAGGGTGTTAAGATTAACGATAAACATATGGAAGTTATTGTTCGTCAGATGCTCCGCAGAGTTAAAGTAACTGATCCGGGTGACACGTCTTTCATCGCCGATGAAAAAATAGAACGTTACCGGTTCCAGGAAGAAAACGAAAAAATTATAACTCAGGGCGGCCGTCCGGCTATAGGTGAGCCGCTGCTTTTGGGTATTACCAAAGCGTCGCTGAGCACCCAGAGCTTTATTTCCGCTGCTTCATTCCAGGAAACAACCAAGGTGCTTACTGAAGCCGCGCTTTCAGGCAAAACAGATTATTTAAGAGGCCTTAAAGAAAACGTTATTATGGGCAGGTTGATACCGGCAGGCACTGGGCTTGTGATGTATCGGAATCTCGGTATTAAAGTCGGTGATGTTGATTCTGAAGCGATTATGGAATAAACCAAAAATTGAGAAAAAAGCTTGACATAAATGATTTGAATTGATAATTATTACAGATTTGCTGCTGCTTACAAAATAGTGGTAAGAATGGAGATCGGGAGGATAAATGCCGACAATCAGTCAACTGGTTCGCAAGGGTAGAACCAAGATACAAAAGAAGACAAATACACCAGCGCTGGCAGGTTCGCCACAACGCCGCGGTGTTTGTGTCAGGGTATATACGACGACCCCCAAAAAACCAAATTCAGCTTTAAGGAAGGTGGCCAGGGTTCGTCTAACTAGCGGTTATGAAGTGACTTCTTATATTCCAGGAATTGGCCATAATCTGCAGGAGCATTCAGTTGTTTTAGTACGTGGGGGCAGAGTTAAAGATTTACCCGGCGTGAGGTATCATATTGTTAGAGGTATACTTGATGCTGTTGGTGTTCAAGATCGCAAACAGAGTAGATCAAAGTACGGCGCTAAAAAGCCGAGCTGAACGGGGATAGTCAAATGCCGAGAAGACGTGAAGTAGAAAAAAGGGATATTTTGCCCGATCCTAAATTTAATAATAAACTGGTTGCAAAATTTGTAAATTCTTTGTTGAAACGGGGCAA
>JAPLJP010000180.1 GCA_026388535.1 Deltaproteobacteria bacterium
CGTTGGCCAATCGTCTCGGAATTAATTCGATGAGGATGGAATTGGAGGACCTGTCTTTTCAGTACATTGATCCAGATTCGTATAAACAATTATCAGAGCAAATCGCAAAATCAAATGAAGCCCGCAAACGTTATACAGAAGAAGTTAAGAGTATTATTTTTAATGAACTGGAGAAATATTCCATTAAATGCAAAGTTGAAGGAAGGGCGAAGCACCTTTACAGCGTTTATAAAAAAATGCATGAGCAGCATATAAATTTTAACGAGGTTTATGACCTCATTGCTTTTCGTATAATCCTTGATTCCGACCAGGAAAAAACTTGTTATGAAGTTTTAAGCATGGTGCATGCCTTGTGGAAACCTGTTCCCGGAAGGTTTAAGGATTATATTGCTATGCCCAAGGCCAATCATTATCAATCATTGCATACTACGGTTATCGGGCCTTACGGAGAAAGAGTGGAAATCCAGATCAGAACGAAAACAATGCATGAATGGGCGGAAAAAGGCATTGCCGCGCATTGGCGTTATAAAGAAGGACTTGCCTTTAAAAACGATGAAGAAAATCAAATTAAAAAGCTCAGAGAAGTAATGGAGATACAACATGAAATAAAAGATCCGAAGGAATTTATGTCCAATTTGAAATTGGCTTTATTTCCAGAAGAGGTTTATGTTTTTACGCCCAATGGCGATGTCAAATCTTTTCCCAAAGGAGCCACCCCCATTGATTTCGCATACAGCATTCATACCGATGTCGGTAATCAGTGCATTGGAGCTAAGGTAAATAAAAGTATCGTTCCATTAAGATATAAAATGCAAAATGGTGAAACAGTTGAAATCATCACTCAGGCCGGTCATCATCCCAGCAAGGACTGGCTGAAAAACGTCGTTACAACAAGAGCAATTTCCAAAATACGCAACTGGATCAATCTGGAAGAAAAGAAAAACAGCATGGCTTTAGGGCGTGATTTGCTGGAAAAGGAATTTAAAAGACATAATTTAAAATTCAGCAACTATGTTAAGTCAGACGAAATTAAAAAAGTGTTTGCCGGATGTTCTATAAATTATCTTGATGATTTAATTTCTCAGGTAGGTTTGGGACGGATTTCTCCCAGGCGGGTGGTTAATTATTTCCTGACGGAAGAAGCATCTGTCAGCTCTCCTGAGCCGGTTATAGAGAAGGTAAAGAAGAAAAAGACTGATTCTCCTTCAATGGGTGTATCAATTATCGGCGGTGAGGATATAGAAGATATAATGGTAAATTT
The DNA here is from genome assembly GCA_026388535.1 of Deltaproteobacteria bacterium. Taxonomy (GTDB): domain Bacteria; phylum Desulfobacterota; class Syntrophia; order Syntrophales; family Smithellaceae; genus Smithella. Next base: position 1,262 of record JAPLJP010000180.1, read on the forward strand.
TGCCAAATGCTGTAATCCCATTCCCGGAGATGAAATATCAGGATATATTTCACGTGGACGTGGTATTATAGTGCATACAAATAATTGTCCCTACATTAAAAAAATGGATGAAGAGAGAATTATCAATGTGCAATGGAACGTCAGAGAAGAGCATACTTATCCCGTTCACATTAAAGTCATCTGCGATGATATCAAAGGTATTTTAACTGAAGTCAGCTCTATAATATCCTCTTTTGACATCAATATCAGTTACGCACAGGTAGAAACAATTAACATGATTGCCACATGCAATTTTGTGATCGATATAAATAATTTAAATCAGCTCAATCAAATCCTTGCGGCGATCAAACAGTTGAAATTTGTTAAATCCATAGAGCGGTTACATCATTTTTGAAATTTTATTACTGGTATGAACCCATATGTAGTCCCACGTCGTCGAAGATGCCCTTCAGAGTGCTTCGCTCCTGGGATAATTTCCAATATCCTTTGGATATTGGATAGTTCGACTAACAAACTTTAATGCGCTGCACTTTTAAAGTTTGAGTCTCATTACGTCCAGCAAGTTTCAGTGCGCCTATAGTGACCCCATGGTGCCCTTCAGGGTATTTAGTTATTCGCTTCTGTAACTTGGGACTCATTACAATTGAATGTTGACAAACAAAGCGACTCTGCTATAAGCAAGCGCGAATTTAAGACAGGTGAAATAATGTTTAATAAGAAAACTATATTAGCCATGCTTAGCATTTCCTTTCTAGCCTTAATGATTTGCGGAATTATGGATCTATCAGCGGCGGAGAAGAAGCATATAATTGTAATTGATCCCGCGCACGGCGGTCAGGAGGCAGGCATAAAACTCACGGATAGTGCCGCCGAAAAAGATATTACACTGGCAGTTGCTTTATCTCTTAAAAAAGAACTTACTAAAGAAAAAAATGTGGATGTCATTTTAACTCGCGATTCGGATAAAACAATCAGTCTGGAAGACCGGAAAAAAAATATCGAGAAAATAAAACCGGATCTTTTGTTAAGTCTTCATGTCAATGGAGGATTTGGTAAAAATGCCGAAGGCTTTGAAGTTTATTATCCGGAATTCGGAGAGGATACAAATAAAGAGAAAAAGACGGCGAAAGACGATAAATTTCAATTGAAAAGTAAATGTCAGAATGATTCTTTAAAAATGGCAAAAATTATTCAAGAAAACTTGAATAATTTGTTCCCGCGAAGAGGGAGGGGCTTGAGAAAGGCAGATTTGCCGGTAACTGACGGTTTGCTTGTGCCGTCTCTGACTGTGGAAATGAGCTTTGCAACTAATCCTGAAGACAAAAAGAAATTACTGTCTTCAAAAACACAGGGAGAGATTTCTCAATCTCTGGCAAAGAGCGTTAGAACATTTTTCAGGTGATTTGTGATTCAAAGAAAATCAGGCAGAGAATTCGGCGAACTAAGACCGATAAAAATTACCAATAATTATTTAAAGAACGTTGCCGGTTCCGTTTTGGTTGAATTTGGCAACACCAAAGTAATTTGTGCGGCCTCCATTGATGATAAAACTGCACCTTTTCTGAAAAATACGGGGAAGGGATGGCTGACGGCCGAATATTCGATGCTTCCCATGTCCACACAGACAAGGACGGCGCGGGAATCAGCGCGCGGAAAATTAGGAGGCCGGACGCACGAAATTCAAAGAATGATCGGCAGATCTCTTCGCGCTGTGACCGATTTGACAGCCTTTGGTGAAAAAACAATTTATCTAGATTGCGATGTTATTCAGGCTGATGGCGGAACAAGAACGGCATCGGTTACAGGCGCGTTTGTTGCATTGGTGGATTTATTTAAAAAAATACGACAGGATGGCACCGTAAAAGAAATTCCTGTCAGCGATTATTTATCGGCTGTCAGCGTCGGTATAATTGACAATCAAATTCTGCTCGATTTGGAATATGAAGAAGATTCACGAGCGGAAGTGGATATGAATTTTGTCATGACCGGTTCCGGCCTTTTTATTGAAGTACAAGGCACGGCGGAACGAGTTCCCTTCAGCAGAGAACAAATGGCGCGGATGACCGAACTGGCCGAAAACGGTATCGGGCAGATTATTAAACGTCAAAAAGAAATTGTGGGTGATCTCAAGGGATGAAAATTGTTTTTGCTTCTAGCAACGAGGGAAAAGTTAAAGAAATAAAAGAAATGCTTGAAGGAACGGGGATTGAATTAGTTTCTTTAAAAGATTACACAGACGTACCGGAAATTGTAGAAAACGGAAATACTTTTCTGGAAAACGCTTTAAAGAAGGCGAAGATAATTTCCGGATTTACCAATGAGACAGTTTTGGCGGATGATTCCGGTTTGAAGGTTGATATATTGGGAGGAGAACCGGGCATATATTCGGCGCGTTATGCCGGAGAAAAGGCAACGGATGAAGATAATATAGACCTTCTTCTGGCAAAATTAAAAAATATTCCACAAGGAAAAAGAACAGCTTTCTTCTGTTGCGCTCTTGTATTATATAGAACAGATGGCAGTTTTGATTGTTTTGAATCAAAGTGGAAAGGGCTGATTATTGATGATCGCCGCGGTGATAATGGATTTGGATACGATCCGGTTTTTTTTGTGCCGGAGCTGAAAAGGACTGCGGCCCAACTGCCGCCGGAAATAAAAAACAAAGTAAGTCATCGGGGGCAGGCTTTTACCCAGTTCAAAAAAGCCCTTGGGGAAAAATTAAAAAATTAAAAGTCGGGGCGTAGCGCAGCCTGGTAGCGCGCCTGCTTTGGGAGCAGGATGTCGAGTGTTCAAATCACTCCGCCCCGACCAAACTTCACTTATAATATCCTAACATGGTCTGTGAAATATGTTCCCCCGGCAAATCAATGATAATCTCTGGATATTAGGCAACGATTATTTTCATCTTTACCTGATAAAGGGCAAAAACGCCATCGCGCTGGTGGAAATGGGTATATCGGCTACAGTGAACATTGTGCTGGAACAGCTTTCTTCTTTAGAAGCCAAGCCGGACTATCTGATAGTTACTCATCCACATAGCGATCATATTACAGGGCTTAACTATCTGAGGCATTCCTTTCCCGGAGCGAAAGTAATCACGGGGAAGGGAGCAGGGTCATTCATCACCCATCCGAAAGCTGCAAAATCAATGATTGCTGAAGACCTTCACATGATTGAATCAATGGCTTCTAGGGGTTTCTGCTGCCGCAGGACGGCGATAACGTCCGTACCTTCGCTTTCCGGATGCAAAGTTGTAAACAACGGTGAAGAACTCAACCTTGGGGATTTTACCATTCGTTTTTTAGAGGTGAAGGGTCATTCTCCGGGAAATATTCTCGTCCATATACCAGCTATAAAGACTCTTTTGGTATCGGACAGTTTAGGAAACCATTATAAGGGGCGAGGATTTTTCCCCACATTTTTTACCGGATTTAAAGATTATCTTACTACCATTGATCGTCTTGAAAAACTTGCTCCTATGGTTATCGGCCTTGCCCACAATGGTTTTTATTCAGAAAGCAAAGAAATTAGAGAAATATTCCAAAGCGCCCGCAAGGCCGCCAATGATGTGAAGACATATATTATAAATGATAAACGTAGTGACGATGATATATTGCAGGATCTTTTTCATTTTTACTACATAGATGAACTGGCCATTTATTCTCCCCAGAACATTTTAAATTGCTGCCGCTTATTGGTGTGCAGAATCAATGAATAGTGATTTGTTTTCAGATTATAAATTGTATGTGATTGCATATATTGACAAAAAGAAAAGTAAATAATATTAACTTTGACCAATCATTAATAATATTCTATTAATTAACTTATGGCTAATAAATAAGAGCTAAAGGTAGAAATAAATGAAAGATCATCGTTTGAACGATACTGAGAAAGGTGTTCTCGTTACCGGTGGCACTGGCTACATCGGAAGCCATGCAGTTGTCACTCTTATTGCCGCAGGCTACAACCCTGTTATCGTTGATAACCTTTCCAACAGCAAGGTATCCGCTTTGGAACGAATCTCCAAAATCACAAAAAAGAAGTTGCCTTTCTATAAAATAGATATGCGCGATAGCGCCGCCCTTGACAAAGTATTTCAAAAACATCCGATAGCTTCAGTCATCCATTTTGCCGGACTCAAGGCAGTGGGCGAATCGGTCGCTGAGCCCCTGCGCTATTATGAAAACAACATACAAAGCGCCATTTCCCTTTGCTTTGTCATGGCAAAACGTGGCGTGAAAAAAATAATCTTCAGCTCATCAGCCGCAGTCTATGGAGATGCATCAATAATTCCTATCAGCGAGAATTGTTTTCCAGAGCCCACCAATCCTTATGCCCGCTCCAAAATCATAATCGAGCAGATTCTTCAGGACATCCATGTTGCGGACCCTGCTTGGCGGGTTATTCTTCTGCGTTACTTCAATCCTGTCGGAGCGCATCAAAGCGGACTTATTGGTGAGGACCCTCAGGGAACACCCAACAACCTCATGCCCTTAATCAGTCAGGTTGCCGTGGGACGTCGCAAGCGGATAAACATATTCGGTGACGACTATCCCACAACAGATGGTACGGGCGTGCGTGACTACATTCACGTTATGGACTTGGCTGAAGGCCATATTGCCGCTCTGAAGCAGATTGAGAAGACAGCTTTAAAGAAATCAACGCAAAAACCAATGATCATTAATCTTGGCACAGGCCGGGGCTACACCGTTATGGAAATGCTTCACGCTTTTGAGGAAGTATCGGGTAAAAAAATACCATATCGTATTACAAAACGCCGCCCAGGCGATATTGCCGCCTGCTATGCGGATACAACACTTGCGCGAAAACTTCTGGGATGGAAAGCCAGGCGCGGCCTTGTCGATATGTGCGCCGACGCGTGGCGTTGGCAATCTCGAAATCCCCAAGGATATCCCTGAAAAAATATATTTACGAAAATACGAAATTTATTATCACAAAGAAAAAAAGGAAATATGCGCATCATAACTTTTGTGAATAATTGACGAATTTATTTTGTTGTGAGCAAAGGTTCGACCTCGTCGCGGATTTTTTGCAAGCTTTCTTTCGATGAAGCTTCAAAACGCAAGACTATTACCGGTTGGGTATTGGAAGAACGCACCAGCGCCCATCCGTCCGCAAAAGGAATACGTATTCCATCAATTTCAACAATGCCGGGCGTGTTCCGGAAATATTTTTTGATTCTTTTCACAATTTCCGCTTTTTTGTCGTCCGCGCAATCAATTCTGATTTCCGGCGTGGCATAAGTTTTCGGTATGTCGGAAAACAAATCGCTTATTTTCTTTCCTGTCTGAGAGATAATTTCCAATAATCTGAGCGCCGCGTATATAGCGTCATCGTAGCCGAAATAACGGTCGGCAAAAAAGAAATGTCCGCTCATTTCCCCTCCCAGCACAGCCTTTTCTTTTTTCATTTTAGCCTTGATTAGAGAATGTCCAGCCTTCCACATTATAGCGTTTCCAGAATGCTTTTTGATATCATCAAATAAAACCTGTGAACATTTCACTTCGCCGATTATTGTAGAACGAGGATTTTTCTTCAGAATCTGACGGGAAAAAAGAAGCAGCAGTTTGTCACCCCAGATTATTTCGCCTTTGTCGCTGATTACGCCCAGACGGTCGGCGTCGCCGTCAAACGCTATTCCCAAATCCGCTTTATTTTTGCGGACTAATTTAATCAGTTCATCCAAATTTTCTTCCACTGTGGGATCGGGAAAATGATTAGGGAAATTGCCATTCGGTTCGCAATAAATGGGAATGACGTCACAGCCTAAACGTTTTAAAAGGGGAAGGGAAAAGTGCCCCCCGACGCCATTGCCGCCGTCAACAACGACGTTAATTTTCTTTTTGAGTTTAATTCTTTTATAAAGGTAATTTTCGTAATCCGTGGAAACATCCTTTTGCCGCGATGAAGAATTGCCTTTGGCATATTTGCCGCTTGTTATTATTTTTCTTAATTCCTGAATCTGCTCGCCGTAAATAGTGTCATGGCCTATGCATATCTTGAAACCATTAAATTCAGGCGGATTGTGACTGCCCGTAATCATAACTCCTCCGCCGACATGCAGACGACGAATGGAGAAGTAAAGCATGGGGGTGGCGCAAAGCCCGATGTCAATTGTGTTGATGCCGGAGGCATTGAGGCCTTTGATTAAAAAATTGTGATAGGCGTCAGAGCTCAAACGGCAATCACGACCGATGGTCATATTCTTTATTCTATTCTTGGCGGCATATGTCCCTATGGCCCGGCCAAGGTTGAAAACAAATTCTTCATTTAAGTCCTTGTCCACGATGCCTCTTACGTCATATTCTCTAAATACTTGGGGATTAAACAATTGAATAACTCCTTTATAATATTATGTTCTGAACTTAAGTGTTAGTTCATAAACTCCGCTATCAATTTTTTTCTTTATATCAAATCCGCCTTTTTCAAAGACATGGAGCATTGGTTTGTTTTCAACCAGAACTTCCGCGGTAAAACCAAGCAAACCCTGTCTTTTGGCGAGATAAGTCAGATATTGTAGTAATGAGAAGCCTATACCGGTATTTTGCTGGTCGTCGCGAACGGCAAACGCCACTTCAGCGGAATGAGTGGCCTCATCAATTCCATATTGGCCAACAGCTGCAATATAAGGGTTATCTTCATCTCCCTTGATAACTACCAGAACAATTTGTTTTGTGTAATCAATGATTACAAAATCCTGTAGTCTTTCGTGCGGCATGTCTTTGCGTGCTGATAAGAATCGTCTTTCTATGCTCCTATCGGAAAGAGAGTAGAAGAAATCTTTGAAAAGCGGTTCATCGTTGATTTTGACCGGTCTGATAAAAATCTGTAAACCGGTCTTGGTGGTGGCATATGTTTCCAACTCTTTTGGATATTCGCCGCGTTTTCCGGGGATAAAGGCTTGATCTTTAAAAATCAAGCCGCGTTTTTTTGCTTCTTCAATCAACCATGGCCGGAATTTGGGATGAGCTATGGAAATTAATTCCATGGCTCGTTCTCTGAG
>JAPLJP010000066.1 GCA_026388535.1 Deltaproteobacteria bacterium
AAATTGGCAGAGCAGGCAGGCTTGGTCATCGCGGGAAAAGAAGGCAGTTTTTATGACCGGTTTCGGGGCCGGATTATTTTCCCTATTGAAAATGTTTCCGGTGAAATAATGGCTTTCGGCGGTAGAATTCTGGAGAAAGGAGAGCCTAAGTATCTTAACTCGCCGGAATCTCCCGTTTATATTAAAGGGAAAAATTTATATGGATTGAACAAAGCGAAGGAGGAAATTCGCAAAAAAGGTTTCGCTCTCATTGTCGAAGGATATTTTGATTTGATTTCTCTGTGGAATGCAGGTATTGGCAATGTCGTCGCTACTTTGGGCACAGCGCTGACCAGAGAGCATCTTGAACTTTTACGTCGTTATACCGTGGAAGTTGTCGCTCTTTTTGATCCGGACGAAGCGGGGAAAAAAGCGCTTGACCGCAGTCTGGAATTGTTTTTAAGCATGAGAATGCGTGCGCGGGCTCTAGTTTTGCCGGAAGACTGCGATCCCGATGATTATGTAAAAAAACATGGTAAAGATAAACTTGACGAGTTGATTGCCAGCTCTCCGGCAATAAGTGATTATTATATTGATAATGTGCTGGGAGATGGCAAGACTTTTGAGGAAAACCGCGATGTAGTTAAAGCCGCTATGGAATTTATCAATAAAATCGGCGATGAAATAGAAAAAAATCTTTTTATCAAGCGCATCGCGGAAAAATTAGGCATTAATCAGGAATTGTTTAAAAAGGAAATCCATAAAAAAGAAGTTCAGATAAAGCCAAAAACGGCTGGTGAAAAACAAAACGTTAAAGTTCAAATCAATCCGCTGGAAATAAATTTGATCCGTCTTATGCTGGAATATCCTCAGAAAACGGTTCAGGTGGAAAAAGAAAGGGTATTGGATTGTTTTCTTCAGCCGGAGCTGAAGGATTTAGGCGGGAAAATTGTTGAGGCTTATAAACTGCTTGGTTTTGTCGATATTGGCGTAATACTATCAGCGGACGAAAACTCGCTTTTGCGTGAAAAGATATTTAAATTGATGATGGAAGCTCCGCCGGCTGACGATGCCATGTTAGAGAAAAATTTTACTGATAACATAAGAAGAATAAAAGAAAAATGGTATAAGGATCAGCATCGCCAGCTCAAGTTCAAGCTTGCGCAGGCTCAAGAAAGCGGTAACGTAGAACTGTCCAGTAAGCTTCTTTATGAAAAAGAAAACTTAATGATGAAAGAAAGAGAATTACGTTAAACAAACCGGGTAAATAAAATTTGAAGGAGATGCCAAATGGCTAAGGAAGTACAATCTGATGAAGTCAATAAATTAATTTTACTGGGCGAAGAAAAAGGTTTCCTAACTTATGATGATGTCAATGATACCTTGCTGCCGGATGTAACATCTTCGGAACAAATTGACGATATTATTATGCTGTTTGGAGAAAAAAATATCGATATCATTGATACCGAACAAGGCGAAAAATTAACTGTGAAAAAGTCGATGAAGGATATAGGTGTCGCCAATTTCAAGGATACACTGACTCTGGTGCCCAGCGTGGACAAAACAGGGGATCCGGTAAAGATGTATCTGCGCGAGATGGGATCGGTATCTCTTTTGAGCCGTGAAGGGGAAGTGGAAATAGCCAAGAAAATCGAAGAAGGCGCGCGAGAGACAATGTCGGCTATCTTTCGTCTATCCGTTTCGATTGATGAAGTGTTCAATATTGGCGATAAGCTTATAACTGGTGAAATCAGGAGTAAGAACGTTGTTGACAATATTGAAGATGAAGAAGGCTTCATGGAGGAGGATGAACACAAAGAGAGAATCCTGAAGTTGATTGGTAGAATTAAACTTTTTAACGACAGAACCACGGTTTTGTCCGCTAAACTCAAATCCAGCTCTTTAGCCCGTAAGAAGAGAGAGTTATTAAACGCCGAACTGGAGAAAAACACAAAATTCATCATTACGCTTTGCCGTAAGATTCGTTTCAGCAAAAAACAAATCCATCGGTTTATTGCCCGTCTGCGGGATTACGCGGAGGAAGTGGAAGCATCCGAAAATGTTATCGCTCAATATAAGAAAGAAACGGGATTAACCCTCGCGCAGATGGAAAAATCATGGGCGAAAATGAAAAAATCCAAGCAAGATGAAAAGCGTGTGGCCAAAGAAACCCGTGTCTCTATTGAGTTGCTCAAAAAAAGTAAAACGGCGATACACGAAGCGCAAAAAAAGATAAGACAAGTCGTGCGCGAAGTCGGGATACCAACAGCAACTCTGAAGACAATTATTAAATCCATTGAAGAAGGTGAAAGAAAAGCCGAGATAGCTCAAAGGACGCTGGTGGAAGCAAATTTAAGGCTGGTTGTGAGTATCGCCAAGAAATACACCAACCGCGGTTTGCAGTTCCTTGATTTAATTCAGGAAGGTAATATCGGTCTCATGAAGGCCGTGGATAAATTTGAATATCAGCGCGGCTATAAATTCTCCACTTATGCCACATGGTGGATCAGGCAGGCGATCACACGTGCTATTGCCGATCAGGCGCGTACGATCAGGATCCCTGTTCATATGATTGAAACTATAAATAAACTGATTCGCACTTCACGTTATCTTGTGCAGGACTTGGGTCGTGAACCTACCCCTGAAGAAATTGCCAACAAAATGGAATATCCTCTGGAAAAAGTCAGAAAAGTGTTAAAAATTGCCAAAGAACCTATTTCTCTGGAAACCCCCATCGGCGAGGAAGAGGACAGCCATTTAGGTGATTTTATCGAGGACAAAAAAGTCATGTCTCCTTCGGAGGCAACAATCAATATAGATTTGGCGGAGCAAACACGAAAAATATTGACAACATTGACTTCGCGTGAGGAAAAAGTTTTAAGAATGCGTTTTGGTATCAGTGACCGGTCAAATTTTCTGACCAAAGGAGATAACGCATCGGTGGATTTAATTGAAACTTTTACGGAAAATCCCGAAGTCATTGAAACTCCGGCGATGAAAAAAGTAAAGAACAAATCAAAGAAACGCGCGGCGAAACATTAAAATAGTATTGACAATCTGTATGTTTTTGTATATCAAGACACGTTTTGATACACACATTAACAGATAAATAAAATGGCGGGCCTATAGCTCAACTGGTAGAGCCACCGGCTCATAACCGGTAGGTCCCTGGTTCGACTCCAGGTGGGCCCACCAAATAAATTTAGAAGAGAAACAATGACGCGAAGGGAAATAATATTTCGTAAAGAAAAGGGCAATTTGAAAACAAGAGTTGCAACTGCCGTGATGAGACGAACAATGTCATCATTCCACGGCACTGATAATAAAACGATGAAGCAGTTTGCTTAAAAATGCACCCCTGAAAGGTGCATTTTTTTTATCCAAAATTAAAGTAAAAGAAGGAGAAAATTATTGAAAGAGAATTTATTATTATTAATCAAACTTCAAGAGTGTGATTCACAGTTAGTTGAGTTATCCGCCAAGAAGAAAACACTGCCGGAAAATATAGAAAAACTGGATAAAGAATTCAGTTCATTTAAAGAAGGAATAGAAAAAAACAAAATAAAATACGATGAACTGAAATCCCGCCACACTGAAAGTGAAAACAAAATAAAAAAACTAAATGAAAGTATAGTAAAAACAAAAGAGAGGCTGCTGGAGGTAAAGAACAATAAGGAATATCAGGCCATGCTCAAGGAAATCGATATTGCCGAATCATCGCGCGGCGACATTGAAACCGAAATAATTTCTATATTGGAAGAGCTGGATAAGTTTTCAGTATTGGTGAAGAAGGATGAGGAAATTTTAAAACAGAGAAAGACTGAATACGAACAAGAAAAGAAGATGATTGAGAATGATTTGAATACAATAGATGCTGATGTAGTTAATTGGGAGAAGAATCGCCTTGACCTGCGGAAAAATGTTTCCGATGATCTTTTGGCCAGATACGAAAAAATTAAAAAAAGGAATAGAGGTGTCGGCGTGATTTCCGTCTGGAAATCTGTATGCAACGGTTGCCATATGAATATTCCGCCGCAGCTTTATAATGAATTGCAAAGATCGAATGAGTTGCTCAGTTGTCCCAATTGCAACCGGATAATGTATTTTCAGGATATGGAGAAACCGTTTTAGGTACATGAGTGAGGAAAATTATAAATTATTCAGTGATGGCGCTTGCCGTGGCAATCCCGGATTTGGCGGGGCCGGCGCTGTCATAATTGACGCTCATGAAAATGTTATTTGGGAAGGCAAGGAATTTCTGGGGCACTGCACCAATAACATTGCTGAATATAGAGCGCTCATTTTGGGATTAAAAGGCGCTTTGGCTAACGGTTATAAAAATCTGGAAGTTTATCTGGATTCAGAGCTCCTAGCCAAACAGATCAGCGGCTCCTACCGGGTTAAAAATGAAAATTTGCAGGTCTTAATGAAAGAAGTCCGCAGCCTGCTGACTTCTTTTGAATCCGTTCAAGTCAAACACGTGCCGCGTTCTCACAACAGCCATGCCGACAAGTTGGCTAATCTGGCGATTGATGAAAGATGATGACGACGGCATTTTTTTAAATCTTATTTTTTAGATTGTGTTTGGTTATAGCCATATTATCACGGTGGATGACTTCGTCATAATCTTTGTGCCCCAGAACCTGGCTGATTTGAGCGGTTTTCAATCCCTTGATTTTACTGATTTCGGCGGAGCTGAAATTAACTAATCCTTTGGCCAAAATTGTGCCCTCGCGGCTAACGCAGCTTACCGGATCCCCCAATTCAAAATCTCCTTCCACGTCAATAACGCCTGAAGGAAGCAGACTTTTGCCTTTTTCCAGCAAAGCTTTTTTCGCTCCGTCGTCAATAATCAGTTTGCCGCGGGGACGCAAGGTGAAGGCGATCCAGTATTTTTTACTGTTCAGACGATTAGCCATCGGCAGGAATAACGTGCCGATTTCTTTGCCCGCCATGATACTGGTCAGAACTTTTTTCTTTTTTCCGGGAGCAATAATACAGGGAATGCCGATAGCAGTAACTTTTTTGGCGGCCTGAACTTTACTTTTCATTCCACCCGTGCCTGCGGATGATGTGTCTCCGGTGGCCGCTGATTCAATCTCTTCAGTAAACTCACGCACCAGAGGAATAAGTTTGGCTTTCTTGAATATTGACGGGTTGCCGTCATAAAGTCCGTCAATGCTCGTTAAGTTAATAAAGAGATCCGCTTCAATTAAGTTGGCGATCATCGCGGCGAGATTGTCGTTTTCCCCGAACTTGATTTCATCAACTGCGACGGTGTCATTTTCGTTGATAATGGGAATGGCGCCCCATTCCATGAGTGTCGAAAGAGTGTTGCGGATATTTAAATATCGCTGGCGGTCAGTGACATCGGAAAGCGTTAAAAGAATCTGAGCGACGCAGTGGCCGTATTTTTCAAAAGATTTAGAATATACCCGCATCAATCTTCCCTGTCCTATGGCGGCCGCGGCTTGTTTTTCGGGCATGCTTTTTAGTTTGCCGGTTATGTTCATGCGTTGTTTTCCGGAAACAATTGCGCCGGAAGTTACCAGCACTACTGAATATCCCTGCTGGACTAAATCAGACATTTCCTTCACGAGGGAATCGATAATCCTGATGTCCAGACCGTCATGTCCGGTCAGTACCGCTGAACCAACTTTAATGAGAATTTTTTTCGCGTGTGCGAGTATCTCCGGGCGAATGTTTTTCATGGTCTTGATTTTATCCGGTTTGATTTAATATTTCGATTATTTTATTTAATATTTCCTTTATTCCTTCGCCGGTAACTGCGGAAAAAGGATGCAGTATTATCCCTTTTTTTTTGAATAGCGCAACTTGTTTTTTGACGTTTTCCCTCACATGAGGAAGATCAATCTTATTGAGGGCGACGATTTGCGGCTTTTCCAGCAATTCAGGATTGTAATATCCCAGTTCCTCATTGATTGCGGTAAAGTTAGACCATGCTTTAGTATTGGGCTCCATGGAAATATCAATAATGTGAAACAGCAGAGAAGTTCTTTCCACATGTTTTAAAAATTGAATACCCATGCCGGAACCATCATGCGCGCCGGAAATAAGGCCTGGTATGTCGGCAAGAACAAAGCTTTTGCTGTCTGAATATTTAACGACGCCCAGGTGCGGCGTAAGCGTGGTGAAAGGATAATCGGCAATTTTGGGTCTAGCTGCGGATACGCGGGATATAAAGGTTGATTTACCGGCGTTGGGAAAGCCGAGAATGACAACATCGGCCAGCAATTTTAATTCCAGTTTAAGCGTAAATTCTTCACCTTCCATGCCGTCCTGAGCAAAGCGTGGTGTTTGATGAGTGGATGAGGTGAAGTGAGCATTGCCCTTGCCGCCGATACCGCCATGCGCGGCAATGAAGGTTTGGCCTACCTCGGATAAATCTGCCATCACTTCTCCTGTTTCAAAATTTTTGATAATTGTTCCCACCGGTACGACAATTTCCAGATCTTCCGCGCTTCTGCCGGTACGATTATTGCCCGAGCCGTGACCGCCGTTTTTGGCAAATTGATGCTGCTGATATTTTAAATCCAGCAGAGTGTGATGACTCTCCGCCGTGCGAAAGATCACATCGCCGCCCTTGCCGCCATTGCCACCGTCCGGGCCGCCTTTCGGCACAAATTTTTCCCGCCGGAAACTTACGCAACCGCGGCCGCCATGGCCAGCCTTGATATAAATTTTTGCCTCATCAACAAATTTCATGTTAAATTATTCCTTGGAGAGAAAGCTTATATCATTTTTATATTAAAGATAATAGTGAGTGTCAATCCTACGTTGCTGCGCTTTAATGAGCCTTGATTTTCCGAAACGCAGTGATCGGAAAATCTTAGAGCGAATTATCCCGCCACCTTCAGGTGGCAGGGACAAACTTCGCTATGCTCGTTTTCAGAGAGTCTCACTATCATCCAGTGTCAATCCCACTTCGCTGCGCTTCGGGGATAGTTCCCCTTACGTTTAGAGCTTCGTTTCTCTCGCTCTCAACGAGTGTCAATAAAAAAGGCGCTTGGTTTAAGCGCCTTTAAATTAAAAAATATTCGGCCATCATTTTTACGATGCGTAAACGCTCACTTTTTTCCTTGTCTTATCCAGTCTTTCATATTTTACCACGCCGTTAATCAGGGAAAAAATAGTAAAATCTTTGCCTAATCCCACGTTGTTGCCCGGATGAATTTTTGTTCCTACCTGCCGCACAATGATAGAGCCCGCGTTGATCTTCTGGCCGCCAAACACCTTGATGCCGCGCCTTTGAGAATTGCTATCTCTTCCATTGCGGGAGCTTCCCTGACCTTTTTTATGTGCCATGACTTCCTCCGCTTACATCGAAATCTTTTTTATTTTCATACTGGTTAACTCTTGGCGATGACCTGTCTTCTTATGGAATCCCTTGCGCCGAATCATGTGGTAAATGGTGAGCTTCGGCCCTTTCTTTTGATCAATAATCTCACCGACAACCTTGGCGCCATCCACAAAAGGCTTGCCAATTTTTACCTCTTTATCATCTGAGACCATCAGAACTTCGTTAAAAATCACTTCATCGCCCTTGTTACCGGCCAGTTTTTCCACGGATAAAACATCACCTTCGGTTACTTTGTGTTGCTTTGCTCCTGTTTTTATTACTGCGTACATAAACGTATCCTTCTTGATACTAGAATTAATAGAGGCACTTATAGATAAAATGTTTCTTTTTGTCAATAAAATTTAAATGTTAATTAAAAAATATTCCTTTTATATTTAATTAAAAGCTAAGTTACTGAATTAATATAAGAAAAATATTATTATAAGTGGTATGAAATTATTGAGATATTTAATAAATTCCATTTCAGGCGGCAATTTCGTAATCAGGCAGTAATTAAAAAAATATACAGATATACGCTTGATTATACAGGGAAACTATGCCATTTTGCTCCTTGGAAAAGCTGGATGTGAAAAATGAACGTCAATACTCCTGTAGTGCTTATCAGCGGATGCTCAACAGGTATAGGACGCGCGCCGGCGACGGAATTAGCCGCACCGGATAATATAAAGGCGGTAGAAACGTCTTAAAGGAGATCTTTTATGTTAAGCAAGCAATCAAAAATAGCGGTCATCGGCGCGGGAGGAGTGGGAGGAATAACCGGAGCTCTGCTGGCTCAGGCCGGCTATGACGTGGAGATAGTCTGCAAACATCAGGAGATTATTGATTTGGCAAAATCTTCCGGCATTCACATCATGGGAATGCGTAGTGAACATTATGTAAAAATGAATGCTGTAAGAGATATTAAGGATTTGTCCGGCAAAAAAGATATTGTATTTCATGCGACAAAAGCGACGGATATGATTGATTCGGCCAAAGAACTTATTCCCTTTCTTAATAAAGATTCGGTTGTTGTTTCCCTGCAAAACGGGATTTGCGAAGACGCATTGGCGGCAATTCTGGGAAGGGACATTGTCATCGGCTGCGTTGTAGGCTGGGGGGCGACAATGCATTCGCCGGGGAATCTGGAAATGACATCGAAGGGTGAATTCGTCATCGGCAATCTAGACAACAAGACCGATGAACGGCTTTTGCTTATAAAAGATATATTAAGTTCTGTTTTGCCGGTAAAAATTTCGGAAAACATCATAGGTTATCTTTACTCAAAGCTTATTATAAATTCCTGCATTACGTCTCTCGGCGCGGTCTGCGGCCTTCGCCTGGGCGAAATGCTCAAGATGAAAAATATCCGTGTCATATTTATTGCTATAATGAGAGAGGCCATGAACGTGGCAGGTGCCATGAAAATCAAGGTGGAACCGTACCGCGGAATTCTGGACTACAACATCATCGTCGGCAGGAATAACTTTTTCTTCAACCAACTGGCGCATCTGGCGATCAGAATAGTAGGAATAAAGTTTCGCCGTTTGAAATCGTCCATGCTCCAGTCGCTGGAAAGAGGGCGTAAAACCGAAATTGATTTTCTCAACGGGTATATCTGTGAAAACGGCAGGAAATACAATGTGCCGACTCCTGTAAACAATGCTATTGTGAAGATTATAAAGGAAATCGAAGCAGGGAAACGAGAAATTTCTCTCAAAAATTTTGAAGAAGAGCCTTTCAAAAATTAGCTCATCATTAAAAATAAAATACGGTAGTGGAATAAATGAAATATGGAATTATCGCGAACCCTGTTTCCGGCAAACGTTCTCTGGATGATAAACGAAAAATATTAAATGAAGTCGTTGACATTTTAAAGGATGTAACTATAGCCGGTCTTGATACAAAATCCCCCGAAGAATTCAGTTGCTGTGCTAATGAACTTTCACAAACTGTGGAAATACTGCTTGTCGCCGGCGGTGACGGAACATTTTCTCTGGTAATGAACAGTGTTTCGAAAGAAATTCCTTTGGGATATCTTCCTTTTGGTTCCGGTGATGTTTTACGGCATACGTTTAATCTGCCCCGCTGTCCAAAAGAAAATGCCCGCTTAATTCAAGCAGGAACAGAACATGTCATAGATGCCATCTGCTGTGATGGAAAAACAAAAGCATTATTCGCAAGTATTGGAATTGAAGGAAGCATTTTACTGGAACGAAATAAATATTTAGAAAATGATTTAGTCGGTTTTACAGCCTATGGTCTCGCGACATTTAAAATTCTCTTTGCTGGTTTCGTAAACGCGGATTTGCAGGTTTCAATGGATCGGAAGGAAGTGACAACCCCCAATGCACTGACCGCCGTGATTACAAAACTTCCCTATTATGGATACGGCTTTAAGGTTGTGCCGCAGGCTCAATTGGATGATGGATATCTGCATTTGCTTATACTGAATGTCGGGCCGGTTGGCTCTATCTACGCTCTTGCCACTTATCTTATGGGAGGGAATAGAATAGGAGAGTATTATAGAGCGAGAGAAATTGATATTACTTCTTCGACTTTACAATTATTACAGCACAATGGTGATCCGGAAGAAGAAAAACGAACCCACTTTTCTTTTAAAGTTTTGCCAAAAGAACTAAAGATAATTTTCTAGAAAATTTAAATATATCTCCGTTTTGTCTCCTGCTTACCGCACAAGGCGCAGCTTTATTTCCTTGGCGATCAAGTTGAAAATAGCCTCCAGTTCGTTCGATGTCGGG
>JAPLJP010000110.1 GCA_026388535.1 Deltaproteobacteria bacterium
TATCAACAGGAGGTGGTTAATATGGTAAACAAAGCACTATTAATTGGCAGACTGGGTAAAGATCCGGAAGTTCGTTATACGCCCGACGGCACAATGATCACCAATTTCAATTTAGCCACAGATGAGCAATGGAAAGATAAAAGCGGGGAAAAGGTTCAAAAAACCGAGTGGCATAGAATAGTTACTTTCGGGAAACTGGCTGAGATATGCGGCAACTATCTCGTTAAAGGAAAACTTGTTTTTGTTGAGGGCCGTATTCAAACCCGTTCGTGGGAAGACAAGGATGGAGTTAAACGTTTCACTACGGAAATTATAGCGGCCAATATGCAGATGCTCGATTCCAAAGGCCAGAACAAAACAGAAGAATCATCTTTCGAGGCCGCTTCTGTAACCAATAATGGAAGTGCGCCGGTAGATGATGTTCCATTTTAGCAGTTTTAAGTATACCGCGTTTTTTCAGCCGAAAGCAAAGAAAACTATAACAAGGTGTTTTTGTTCCATCTCTGCGAAGCAAGACAGGAAGAATAAGTATTTTTCAGCATAGAAATATAAATCACGGGTATGAACCCCAAGCAAGATTTGAAAACATTCCGCAGCAAGATGCGTGGTATTGTACCCTCCGCTTTGCGGGATTGTTCAACTTACCAATTCCAACAAGCTTCGCTTTCGGAATTGGAGTTTCACAACAACTTAGGCCTTGTTTTCTGCCTGGCTTAAGTTATACAAATTAGCTATCAGACATTAAACGGTTGATTTCCCGGGCATAATACCAAGTAAGCTTTCAAAAATTCATATTTTAATTCTTGAAAGCAACTTGGTATTATTTTTTCTCGTCTTCTTTTTTTGTCGTTTGATTGGTAATTTCGTTATTTTCGTTCATAGATTTTTTGAAGTTTTTGATGCCTTTGCCCAAAGCAGAGCCAATTTCCGGCAACTTCCCTACGCCAAAAATAATCAAAATAATTACCAATATTATTAGTAATTCCGGCATTCCTATTCCAAACATAATATTACCTCATTAATTTTTATTCTTCATAAATTACGGTAATCGCAAGTGGATTACCTGTCCCGACTCACCTAGTTTTTCTATATTTTTACCTTTAAATTGTATCTTAATTCCACCGGCATTGCCTATATCCATATCAAAACTTGCCGCTTTGCGCTCAATTTTTTCTCCGGGCCTTAACAAAATCTGGGTTGGGGGATTTTGATCTGCTTTGATCCTTATCCATGTGTCCTCAATTGCGCTAATAATTAAAAGACTGGCCTCTTCATTACGAGCCGCGGCCTGTAAATTTTCAACAGGCAAAGGAACTTTTTCTTTTAATGGTTTTAAGGCATTATTTCCCCCCTTGGCGGAAATTGATTGCGCCTTAAAAAGTGATTGTTTATTAATTTCGTTTAGCGCAGGCTTAGAATCAGCTTTCACCTGCTGGCCTGTTGGAACAATCGCATTAACAGGAACATTTACCGCTTGCTCCTGATTTTCCCGGACAGCGGGAATAATTTTATCTGCAGAACTAATGATGTCAGATGATGATTGGTATTGTTTGGAAATTAACCAAACAACAACACTAATAACTATCAATATGGCGACGATTCCCCGATAAATTTTAAGATTGGCAATTTTCGTAAAAAGAAGTTTTTTGTTTGAAGTGTCTTCCGGAGGCAGTGATTGCATTCTCTTCCGGGAGTTCAGATAATCTGCGTATTTAACAAGTATAGGCTCACTGTCAATGCCTAAAGTGCGGGCGTAAGTTTTTATGAAATTCTTAGAGTAAGCAGAAGTCGGCAGAAGATGAAAGTCGTTATTTTCTATGGCTTGCAGATAGGTGACGCTTATGCGTGTGCGCTGGAATATATCCGCAAGAGAAAGGCCCATTGCTTCTCTTGCTGCCTTTAATTCCTGTGAATTATTGCCTGATTTTTCTTCTACAAACATATACAAACCGCAAATAACGACATTTATTTTTATATGTTTAGCATTAATTTTATTGTAACACAACTCCATAAAATAATGTTTATTATTACATTATTGCTTTAATTATTTTAAATTTTATTGTTGTCATCCTAATATCATTTTTAAATCAAAGATGATATTGAGGCGGCTAGGCGGAGGCGACAAAGCTTATTATACATACTTTGAGGAAGCCGACAACGAAGTCAACAAAAATAGCGCTTTGATTTAGAAATGATATAAATAACTATGGCAGGGGTGTTTGTATATGTTGCAATGGAAATTATTTGCTGTGGATTTGGCGCGAAAATCAGGCGCTTTATTGAAAGAAAAGTTCAGCCAGACGCATCAAATTCATTATAAAGGTGAAATTAATCTGGTTACCGAAGCGGATAAAATGTCCGAGGATTTGATCATTGCGGCAATCAATCGAAACTTCCCCGACCATGGAATTTTAGCGGAAGAATCGCCCATGATTAAAGGCGCCGGGAAACTGCGCTGGATAATCGATCCTCTTGATGGAACAACAAATTACGCCCACGGCTATCCTGTTTTTTGTGTTTCCATCGCTTTGGAAAAGGAAGGTGAAATTGCTCTGGGTGTCGTTTATGATCCCATGCGGGAGGAAATGTTTATAGCTGTGCGCGGTGAAGGCGCTTACTTGAATGACAAGAAATTAGCTGTTTCCCGCACTGATAATATTTCCAGAAGTCTTCTGGCTACAGGCTTTCCTTATGATATTCGAGAAAGTAAAGAGAACAATCTTGATTATTTTAATTCGATGGCCGTAAATGTTCAAGCTATCCGGCGCGCGGGAGCGGCGGCTTTGGACCTTGCTTATCTGGCGGCCGGACGGTTTGACGGTTTCTGGGAACTGAAACTCAAGCCCTGGGACACGGCCGCAGGTTGTCTTTTGGTTACAGAAGCAGGCGGCGCTATTTCCGATATTGCAGGGGGAAAGTGGCATTTATATTCGCCCAATCTTCTGGCCAGCAATGGTTTGATACATAAGCAGATGATAAAAAAATTAAGTTCAAAGATTTAAGTTTTAAGCGGCAACAGAAATGCTGCTGTTTAAAACTTTAATTACTTAAAAAGTTAAGATTGTCGTGAAAGTATTTTTTTCACCTACTACTGTTCAGTTTTGCGGGGCTGTTAAAATTAAAGATTACTGGTTGAAAGGTGGTATTCGACATTGCTAATGAGCCAAATAAAGATTTTACCCCGTACACTTGATACCTTCTGCAACCATTATTTCTTCATAGTCAAAGGTAAATCCAACCCTTTGCTTCAAAACATGATCTGCACGGAAACTTTCTTTATCTAATTAATTACATAGCTGACCGTATTGCTCACCTTGCCAGAACTATCTACACCCCACCATTTGTACGTTCCTGCCGGTTTATTTGTTGGCGATGGGTAAGTAATTGAAAAAGTCCCGTTTCCATCAATGGACTGAGAAGCAGTCGGATATTC
>JAPLJP010000079.1 GCA_026388535.1 Deltaproteobacteria bacterium
ATCAGCACTTTAACAAAGAAGCTCAAGGCGCGCGCTTCTATTTTCTGAAGGAACCATCAAAAGAGCGGGAAATAGAGCTTCCTCCTGAAGAAAGCGCTAAGGCCCAAGAGCTGATGCTGGCCATCAAGGAGCGCCTGGACGCGATAATCGGCGGCGATGAACTTCAGCCTGAGCATGATTGTTCGGAATGTGAATACTGCCGGTTTCAGGCGTTATGCGGCAGGGAAGATTATTATAAAACTGCCCGGGGGAATATCTGATGAAAAGTATTCTTCTGAAAGCATCGGCCGGTTCGGGAAAAACAACAAGACTCACCGGAGAGGTGTTCGAAAGGATTCTTATCGGCGGGAAATTCATTGCCGCGCTGACCTTTACCCGTGCCGCCACGACCGAGATGCGCTCCCGGATAATGAAAGAGATAGCGGAAAAACAGGGGCTGCCTTTACTGGAGCGCTTAAGGCTGATTATGGAGGCAGGCCGCGTTGGCTACTCTACAATAGACTCATTTTTTTACCGTCTCTTTGCCGCGTCCGGATTTGCGCCGAAACTCGCGGACGAGAAGGCACAGCTGGAACTGTTGCGTGAGATAGAAATCCTTTTCCGTGACAACATCATGCAAAGCGGCAAAGCCAATAAGTTAATAGTGGCGGCCAGAATATTAAGAACGGACATGGGCACATTATGGGAGCCTCTGGCGGATGAACAAAATATCGAACGCTGTTTGCTGGATATTGCAAGGCTTGCAGACCTTGACGATATTATGAAAGAGAACGGAGTGTTAAGGAATACGCTTACATCTCTTAGTGAAAAGGCAAACGCACTGGCGGACCAAGTGACTCCTAATGTTAATAAGTTGGTTGTAAATGCTTTGGTCGATTATAACATTTTTATTTCCAGGACTGTGGCAACTCATTCTGATCTGGAAAATTACAAAAGCCTGGGCAAGATAAATTGGAATGAAAAACTTTATTCAGACCTAAACAGGATTTTCAAGGACTACAGAGAAACAGCTGAGAAGCTGGCCATCAAAAAGGCACTGCTGCGAGAGCTTGCCGTGGCCTTTCTTTGCGAGTTGTATCTTGAAGCGGCCAATGCTGTGAAAAACGAAAAAGGATTGATATTTTTCCACGATGTGCGCAGAGGCCTTATTGCTCTTGACGGTGCAGCATCGAATGAACGCCCGAAACTCATGAGCAACTACTTTTCCCTGGGGCTTGATCGTACTGAACATCTGCTGATAGACGAATTTCAGGATACCTCGACAGGTGATATCGCGATATTGCTGCCCCTGATTGACGAGATTTTATCCGGTCGGGGCGAGCGCGGCGAAAGGTCGTTCTTTGCTGTGGGCGATTGGAAACAAATGATCTACGGCTGGCGCGGCGCAGACCGCGAGGCTCTTGAAGATGCCATTGGAAGCTACATCAAGAACAAAATAATCACGGAAAGCTCGCTCGAATACAATTATCGCAGCACGCCGCTGCTTATTTCTTTCTTTAATGAACTGGTCCAGAATATCTTTACCGGAAAAGAGAGAACCGAAACACAGAAACCTCCGGAGAAACTGGAAGCTTTTAACGGTATGACAGAGGTGAATCGTGTTGAACTTGAAAAAGACGGCTATTCGCAAGATGCTTTCTATCCAGCGATTGTTGAGTATTTAAAGAAGAAAAAGGCGGAGCATGGCTGTCACTTGGGAGATATGGCCGTGCTGGCTTTGACCAACAATCATGTTCAGAAGATAGAAGCCCAGCTCATTAAAAACGGCATCGGAGTGGCGGCGGTCAAAGGAAGACAGCTTCTTTCGACCCAGGATGGTGTGGCGGTCATGCTTTTTATTGCCGGCGTTCTGTCGAAAGAGGGTGACTCACAATTTGTTGCCAAAGCGTTAACCTCGCCATTATTGGAAGATATATTCGGCAATATTGACGCTATTCGGGTTGAGTTTGCGCAAAAGTTTCCCCAACCTTTCGGATTGATGGCGGTGAGTTGTGCGATTGAACTGTTGCGTGGAAAACTGCCCGCGACAATACTGGATATCTGGCAGGAAGAAGTGCAGGCCTTCTTCAGTGAAGGCGGTGCTGACGTAGATGGTTTTTTACTCAGGATGTTTAATATACGATTTAGTGTGAAGGTGCCGGAATCGGAGCAAAGTGACAATATTAAGGTTGACACAATTCACGGGACAAAAGGCCTGCAGTTTAAACATGTATTTGTTTTCTGGAATGAAGATGAAAGAGAGTCGCCATTCTATCTGGAAGCCCAGCGATGTAATGTGCAATTTTCAGGCGATGAGATTAAGTTTCTGGGAGCGAGCGATTCGGCAATAGCCAGAGATATCATTGAGAATCATGAAATAAATCTGACGAGACTGCGCCGGGAGAAGGCGAATGTTTTCTATGTTGCCGCAACAAGAGCCATACAAACTCTGACTGTTTTTCTACCGAAAAAGAAAGATGAGAAAAACTACAAACCTGTCCATCAGGCAGTGCTGGATACCTTTTCACGGTTTGCGCCGGAGGGCAGTAAGAAAGAAATTTGTTCTTTGTCCGGCAAGCCCCAAGAATCTCAACCTGTGACAATATGCAGTGTGCCTGCAAAGCATAATGACGAGCCGGAAAAATACGGCGAAATTGATCCGGCGCTGGTATCGGCCAATATCAAGGCTGGTATTATGAGAGGTGATCGTCTGCACCGCTGGCTGGCCAAAGTTGTTGATCGAGTCGAACGTCCGCCGGCCGGAGAACTAAACGATGAAGAATATGAAACGGCTGTTTGTTTTGTTGAAAGAAAAGATGTTTCAGCCGTAATGTTCCGGCCGGGCAACATCTATATCGAGCAACAGATATCGGATAAAGAAAACTTTGGTATTGTGGATAGAATGATCATGTCGGATAATCTCATTACAATTATCGATTATAAATCCGGTTCCATGAGAGGACTAAGGTACAAATATGAGGAACAACTCAAGCGTTACACAAAGATTATGGAAACACTCTATCCGCAAAGAAGGGTTGAATATTATATGCTTTCGATAGATATTTGATGAGTGTTTTTATTTAAAGCGGTGTTTATTATATTTTCCTGCGGGGGGGTAAATTCGAGCATTGCTGAAAATAGTGGAGTCTATTTTGATAAACCTGACCTTGCACTTCTGCAACAATTGAAGAAAGTGTTTTAAAAATTGCGGGACGAATAATTAAAAAGCCCCTTCAGTTTTTTGACTGAAAGGGCTTTTCGATGATACTAAAAAATAAATCGTTTACTCATGCGTTTTTACCTTTCGGTGCTTTGTAAACCAGCGCTATGAAGAAACCGACTGTTAACAAACCGGCCGCGATAAACAGCGCCTGCGGTTTGAAAACCTCGAATACATAAGGTCCAATGAGACCGGCGGCACTCCATGCCGTCAGCATGAAGCCATAAACTTTTCCGATACAAGCCGGACCGAATGAATCGGCGCAAAAAGCGGGCATGGTAGCGAATCCGCCGCCGTAGCAAGCCAATAGGTAGCAGGATACGATCATGAAAAGATAGTAGCTTGCCACATAGCCTTTGGCAATAAGTAAATACAAAACTGCCTGAGTGGCAAACATTATTAAGAAAACCATTTTGCGACCGATATTATCGGATATTTTCGCCCAGAAAAGTCTTCCCAAACCATTGAATATTGCCGCGTAAGCGACGACAGCTCCACCGGCAGCAGCCACAACAGCGATTTGCTCCACTGTTAAATCACCGGTTAAGCCCATGGTTTTTTTGTAAATATCCTGAGCCAGTGGGGAGTGCTGGGAAATCAGACCAAGACCGGCGGAAACGTTGAGGCAGAGCATGGACCAGAGCATCCACCACTGGGGACGCTTAACGGCTTCACCGAACGTGAATGAGTCAGCGGCTGAGCAAACCGTCGC
Organism: Deltaproteobacteria bacterium; assembly: GCA_026388535.1. Taxonomy (GTDB): domain Bacteria; phylum Desulfobacterota; class Syntrophia; order Syntrophales; family Smithellaceae; genus Smithella. Next base: position 3,912 of record JAPLJP010000079.1, read on the forward strand.
GTTGGCGGCTGGTTTGAATCCTTTAGGCAGCCAGCCTGCAGGGGGATTCTTAAAGAACTGTGCGGAACCGGTTACAAGGACAAGGAAAATTACGCCCCAGATATACCAGGTTGTGGATACACCGGATGCGATGATTTTTCCGGTGGGGTCAATCTGCTGGAAGGACTTGATCATGAGCGGAGCGATTTTTCCCATGAAAAAGGCACCCGCACCAAAACCCATAACCGCAAGACCTGTCACCAGACCGCGCTTGTCGGGGAACCAACGAATCAGCGTGGCAATCGGTGTAACGTAGCCAAAACCATTGCCTAGTGCGCAAATTACGCCAAATCCAAGGTAAAGCAAAGCTATGTTTCCCATCTGGTCAGCGTAACCGGCTACTAATGTGCCGATACCGAAAAGGATGCCGCCAATTGTGGCTACGAAACGGGGCCCTTTTTTATCAACCAGAGTGCCGCCGAAAGCAGCAGCAAGTCCGATAATACCCATAAGAATCATAAAAGTATATTGGACTGTTTTTCCATCCCATCCGTGCATCTTCATTAAAGGATTTTTAAAAACCGACCATGCGTACACGGTGCCAAGACACAGCTGAATGATAACAGCTGCGCCGGCAATCAACCATCTTTTACTTTCTAAATTTTCATTTGCCATAAATTCCTTCCCTCTCTTAATTAAGATTTATTGTAACTTCTATTTATATTAAGCTGTTTCCAGTTTAACAGCGTTTATATAGCTCGACGATAATATTTTAAACAGCCGCATCGCAGCGCAGGCAACGGCATGCTTCCTTAATGGCGTCCGCTTTCTTGAATCCTAATTCCACTTCCGCGAAATTCTTTTTGCGTTTGGTTGCGGACATTTCCGGCATCGCCATCTGGGGAGCCTCTATAGTTTCTTCATCGATTACTAAGGGCACATCGATTTTTTCCAATGCCGGTTTTTCATAAGCGGGCTCATTATTGGCCTTACGTATAGCCAAGTCGATATCGTCAGCGGCTTGATGTCCGGCGCCGACAGCGGCAATTACGGTATCCGGGCCGGTTACAGCGTCTCCGCCGGCAAAATAACGGGGATTACCCGTGCGTGACTGATAACCCTTGCCGACGTTGTAACAATCCCACTTATTGATCTCAATGCCGGATTTCTTATCAACAAAGCTCATATCGGGAATCTGACCGATAGCGGCGACGATAGCGTCCACGTTCAATGTGAATTCAGAGCCGGCAACAACGACTGGTTTCTTGCGGCCGCTGTTATCGAAGTCGCCCAGCGTCATCCGCTGGCAGGTAATGGAACTGACTTTTCCTTTTGTTCCTTCGATCTTTAAAGGAGCAACAAGTAATTCAATTTTGATTCCTTCTTCCTCGGCGGCTTTAATTTCTTCGTGAGCCGCGGGCATATCCTGTTTCAGTCTACGATAAAGAATGGTTACACTCGCGCCAAGACGTACGGCAACGCGGGCAGCGTCGATGGCGGAATTACCGCCGCCGATGACGACAACTTTTTTACCCAGAGTCTTTTCGCCTTTCAGCCATTTATCTTCATTGGCATTGAATTCGCGCAGGAATTCCACACCGCCGAAAACATTTTTCAAGTCTTCGCCTTCCACGCCCATTTTCTGACTCTTGTGAGCGCCGGTGGCCAGATAGACATAATCAAAATCTTTCTCAAGTTTGGCAAAAGTAATATCCTTGCCGACACGCGTGTTCAGTTTGATTTCCACGCCCAGCTTGCGAATATCGTCAATTTCATTATCCAATATATTGCGTGGCAATCTGTAAGAAGGAATGCCCCAGTAAAGCATACCGCCGGCTTTGGGCAATTCCTCGAAAACTGTCACTTTATAGCCGCGAAGAGCCAGATCGCGTGCGGCGGTGAGCCCTGCTGGGCCTGCGCCGACAACAACTATCTTTTCTTTACGGGTGACAGGCACGGCTTCAATTTTGGGACGAGGTGCGTTATCAGTAATAAAGCGTTTCAGGAATTTGATGGCTATGGGTTCGTCCAAATTGCCGCGACGACATTTGCTTTGGCATTTATGATCGCACACTCTTCCGCAAACAGAGGGGAAAGGATTAGTCTGCAGAAGGATTCTATATGCGTCTTCAAATCTTCCCGCTCTAACCAGCGCGATGTAGGAAGGAATATCCATTTCAATCGGGCAGGTATGCTGACAGGGAGATTTAAACATTGCCGAACAGACAGCGGCACTGCAGCGATGATCGCGAATATGTTCCTCATACTCCTTACGGAAATAACGGATGGTGCTCAAAACGGGATTAGGAGCGGTTTGTCCCAGGCCGCAAAGAGCCGCGTTTTTGATTACTCCCGCCATTTCTTCCAGAAGCTCGATATCTCCTTCTTTTCCTTTTCCCTGAGTGATTCTCGTTAAAATATCCAGCATGCGTTTTGTGCCTTCACGACAGGGCGTGCATTTACCGCAGGATTCATCCTGGCAGAAATCCATGAAGAACCGGGCCATGTCCACGGCACATTTATCTTCGTTCATAACAATCAATCCGCCTGAACCCATGATGGCGCCGAGTTCAGCAACTTTCTCATAATCAACGGCAGCGTTTAAGTGCTGAATGGGGATACAGCCGCCGGATGGGCCGCCAAGCTGGGCGGCTTTGAATTTTTTACCGTTGGGGATGCCGCCGCCGATGTCATGAACAATAGTGCCCAGTTTAGTTCCCATGGGAACTTCAACCAGACCCACGTTATTAACATCTCCGGTGAGAGCGAAAACTTTTGTGCCTTTACTCTTTTCCGTTCCTATGGACGCATACCAGGCCGCGCCGCGCAGCATGATCTGTCCGACATTGGCTAGGGTTTCCACGTTATTCAGAATACTGGGTTTTTGCCAAAGGCCGGCCACGGCGGGGAAGGGTGGTCTCGGGCGGGGCATGCCTCGTTTCCCTTCAATAGAGGTCATCAGGGCTGTTTCTTCACCGCAGACGAAGGCGCCTGCGCCCTGATAAATTTCCAGATCAAAATTAAAACCGGTGCCTAAAATATTGTTTCCCAGCAAACCTGCTTCTTTGGCTTGGGCAATAGCAACATTTAAACGATGAATGGCCAGCGGGTACTCAGCCCGGCAGTAAATATAACCCTGAGAAGAGCCGATGGCTTTAGCCGCGACGACCATTCCTTCCAGAACGGCGTGCGGGTCTGCTTCCAGAACACTTCGATCCATAAATGCGCCGGGGTCGCCTTCATCGGCGTTGCATAAAACATATTTTACATCGCTTTTGGATTGGGCGGCAAACTTCCATTTTAACCCGGTGGGGAATCCGGCTCCACCACGGCCGCGCAGACCGGAGTCAAGCATCTCCTTAACGATTTGATCAGGCGTCATTTCCGTCAGCGCTTTAGCCATGCCGGCATAACCGTCACGAGCAATATATTCTTCAATTTTTTCGGGGTCAATAAGCCCGCGATTTCTCAATACGCGCAATTCCTGAAGAGCAAAGAAGGGAATTTCCTGCATGGTAGGAATTATTTTATCTGTACCGGGTTCACGGTATAACAGCCTCTTTACGATTCTTCCTTTGATCAGGTGCTCTTCAACCAGTTCAGGAATATCCGCCGGTTTAAGAGAGACATAAATCACGCCCTCAGGATATGCAACCATGATCGGACCTAAGGCGCAGAAGCCATTACAACCTGTTTCTACAACTTTTATTTCTTCAGTTAATTTTCTTTTATCAATTTCTTCTAATAAAGCTTCTTTAACGGCGAGACTGCCGGAAGATTGACAACCAGTGCCTCCGCAAATTAATAAGTGTGAACGAAAAACCTTCATTTAGCCAACATCCTCCTTGGGAAATTATCCCGCGCTATAATATAGCGTGGGATGGACGACAAATTTATTTGGTTATTTCAGAGCCTTTGGCCAGAACAAAGGGCGTCTGAATTTCTCCTTCTAAAACATGCTTTTTAAAAACCTGCCTCATTTTGTTGGGATTCATATACTCATATTTAATAGGTTCCTTATTTATTACTTCAACAGTGACAAGGGGTTCGCGGCTGCAGAGTCCCATGCATCCGGATGTGGTAACGACAACATCATTCGCTCCGGCAGTTTCAATTTCCTGAAGCAGTGTATCCATAACTTCTTTCGCGCCGGATGCTATACCGCAGGTTCCCATATGAACAGTTATTTTCACGCGACGGTCGCCGTCACGTAGAGACATTTCTTTGTGTACTTTTGCTTTAATCTTTTTTAAATCATCAATAGTTAATTTTGCCACAGGCATTTCCTCCCCTTGTTACATACTAAAAAAATTAATTTATCTGTATTGACTTATTAGTTCCTTGACTTTGGATGGCTTTACACGTCCATGTACATCTTCATCTACTACAACGACAGGACCAAGCCCACAGGCCCCCAAACATCTTACCGTTTCCAGAGTGAACATACGATCCGGCGTGGTTTCTCCTTCGGTGATTCCAAATTCTTTCTCTAGCGTTTCATAGATGGCCTTGCCGCCGCGGACATAACAGGCGGTGCCCAGGCAGACTCGGACAGTGTGTTTGCCACGCGGGGTCATGGTGAAAAAAGAGTAAAACGTGACAACGCCGTAAACGCGGCTCAGCGGCAGATTCAATCCAGATGCGATTATTTTCTGCACTGATATGGGAAGATATTCCAAAGCAACTTGTGCTTCTTCCAATACCGGAATTAATCCGCCGGGTTTGCCTTTGTGCTTATTAATAATTTTGTTGAGTTGCGCTACCTGTTCTGATGTGAATTCCTTCAAAAGTTCATTCTCTTCCGCCTTCATTAAACTCCTCCTCAATTCTTTATCTTTGGGGCTTTCGAACGTTTCACTTTTGTGAGTTGCTTAATTAAGCAAAGTCCCCAATGTGCTTTATATATCAGGATGGATTATTGTCGCATCCTTGATTTTTTATGACGTATCTGAC
>JAPLJP010000002.1 GCA_026388535.1 Deltaproteobacteria bacterium
ATTCGAGGACCATGGCCGGCCACGGAAAAACTAGTCGTCTGTATTGCGGCCAGTCCCTACGCCAAACAGTTAATCCGCAAGGCTTACACAATTGCTAAAGATACTCATGCCGAATGGTATGCAGTTTATGTTTTGTCCACCGGAATTACTGAGCCTTCGGGCAGAGAAAAAGTTTATTTAACAGATGTCCTGAATCTTGCCGAAGAGCTGGGCGCAAAAATCATGACGCTTTCCGGTAATGATATTGCCGATGAAATTATTCGTTTTGCCCGTGAAAATAATATTACCCGGATCGTGATCGGTAAACCGCTGCGTTCGGTGATTGCTGAATTATTTAAAAGGTCACCCGCATCCCGTCTTCTTCGCGCCGCTGGTGATTTTGAGCTCCATCTTATTACTCCGACCATGGGGAAAAAAGAAGAAACACATCTTCCACCGAAACAAGCCGCATTTAAAATATCACACTATTTAATGGCGCTGGGCATGATTGTGGCAATTACTCTGATTAATCTTGTGCTCCAGCGTGTTGTTGATCCATCATCGCTGGTTTATATCTATTTAGTTGCTATAAGCATCAGTGCTTTATTATTCGGAATGTGGCCATCAATATTTACTTCGATCATGAGCCTATTAACCTACGATTTTTTCTTCACCATACCCATATACAGTTTTTCAATGAACGATCCCAGGGAAATAGTTAACGCATTGGTTTTCCTTTTTACTGCTATTATTATCGGGCAGTTGGTAAAGATCGTAAAAAGACAGAATATAGCACTGCAACTGAGGCTGGAGAGGGTCGTTTTGATTGAAGAGATGAGCAAGGAATTCTTGACCCTTCCCCCTCTGGAGCAGCTGGTGGACGGGCTGGCGGCGTTTTCTCAGGAGACCATGAGCACTCTGGCCTTCCTGCGGACAACAATTATTAATGACATCGGTAATATTACTATCAAGAATATCCGGAAGGTAATTAATGTTCCCTGCTTCGTCCTCTTCAAAGAAAAGAAGGGCGATTTGCTGTTGTGGTCCAAGAGCAGTCCTGATTTGGAAATTAATCAAAATGATCTGGCCGTTGCCAATTGGACATTCTCTCACGGCGAAATTGCCGGTGCCGGAACGGAGACTCTGCCGAGTATCCCCTATTGTTTCCTTCCGATCAAATCCCAAGAAGAAATAATCGGTATTGTTGGCATTAAATATGAGTATAAAAATCTTCTGCCTGAACAGAGGCGTATTTTGGGTACTATATCCAACCTGACGTCAATGGTGGCAGCTAGGTGGGTGAGAATATGATTATTTCGTAGTTTTCTCACGAATAAAGCAGCGGGGGTCTTCCGCGAGGTAGTCTCCGCTGTAGGCTAAGGCGCGTCCGCGGCAGCCGCCGCAAACGGTTTTATAATTGCATTCGCCGCAGATGCCCTTTAATGTATCCTCCCGGCGGCGCAAATTTTGGAATACCGGCGCTTCCGCATATATTTGCTGAAAGCTCATATTTCTGATGTTTCCGGCGTTAATCTCCACAAAGGGGCATGGCCAGACGTCACCATTGGCCTTAATGTAAACAAAACCGCGCCCTGCAGCGCAACCATGGAAAACTTTGCCAGCGAGCTTCAGCATGAGGCCGTCATGGATGCCGTTTTTTTCCAGCATGTAAGGCCAATATTGAGGGCCGGCGACCGGTTCGATCATTGTATGAGCGGATTTTTGTTTGAGCGCGATAAGTTCACTTAAGTATTTATTGGCGGTTTTCTTTAATGTGGCCTTCTCAATCTTTTCCCCGCGACCGACCGCGACGAGCTGATACATAAGCATGATGGCGGCGCCGCAACCGTCAGCAAAATCTATGAGTTCAGGCAGGTGCTGCATATTGTATTCCATAGCCGTTGTATTAATTTGTAAAAGAATGCCCGCTTTCTTCGTGGCTTCAATGGCGCGGAGCGCCAAGTCAAAAGAGCCCAGTTTGTTTCTTACAAAGTCGTGAATATCGGGATTGGCGGCGTCAATGCTGATGGCATTGCAGACAACGCCGTGATCCTTCAGTTT
>JAPLJP010000018.1 GCA_026388535.1 Deltaproteobacteria bacterium
ATAGCCGAAGAAGTGCTTTATATGGTAGAAGGCGAGATCTTCCGTCACCATAGGGTCTGATCTTCTTTGGCTCCCTGTATTACATGCCTGGGTCCTCATTTTTTTATCCCCATGCGCTGACGGTATTTTCTGAATAAAAATCAGCAATGTCCGGTTAAGGAATTGCATATAGGAAAATGAAAATAAATCAATTATGGCGCAAATTTATATTGACATTTCAATAAGTTAGGCTTGACCGTTCGTAACTACTTGGAAATTGGAGGTATTTACGGACATGCCACGCGCCATTGAACCACACAAAAACAAGAAAAAGGCACTATCATTCAACCAATTATTAAAGCCATTGCTGGCTGTTGCACCCAGGATTACTCCCCTGACTTCGCGGGGCAAAAGGGAGCTTAAAATGACTTTCGAAGATCAACTTAATGCGCTTATTTACTTCCACTTACAGGAGCATTCCTCGGGTCGCCACCTTTTGCAGGAACTCAAAGAGAATGAATTTGCTCGATCTTTCATTTCGCCTGATCAGGGCATTGAAAAAAGCAGCTTTTTCGAAGCTATTAACACAAGAGGCCTTCCTCAGCTTATGGAAATATTCGAAGCCCTTCAAGGTGAAACTCACAAGATCCTGCCTAAAGAATATAACGATCTCGGTGACCTCACGGTGATTGACGGCTCTCTAATTGATGCCACCCTGTCTATGCACTGGGCCGACTATCGTGATGGAGCAAAAAAGGCAAAAGCCCATCTGGGATTCAATATCAACTATGGCATCCCACGAAAGATATTTCTTACTGACGGCAAAGGAGATGAACGTCCTTTCGTTTCTAAAGTCCTTTCACCGGGACAGACCTGTGTCTTGGATCGATACTACCAGTGTCATGCAAATTTTGACCAATGGCAGGAAGAGAATATACATTTTGTCTGCCGCATTAAATCCAAGACCACTAGAACATTAATCACACCCTATGCCGTCAGATCGGAAAGTATTGTTTTTTATGATGCCCTTGTATTACTTGGCACCCCGGGTGTAAACCAGACTGAAAAACCTGTCCGTCTTGTCGGATATAAGATTGATAACGTTCATTACTGGGTGGCAACTGATCGTTTTGATCTGAGCGCCGAACAAGTCGCATCTATTTATAAACTCCGCTGGGCTATTGAATCTTTTTTTGCCTGGTGGAAAAGACATCTCCGTGTTTATCACCTTATTGCCAGAAGTCCTTATGGCTTGATGGTTCAGATCCTGAGCGGCCTTATTACTTATATCCTGCTTGCAATTTATTGTCATGAACAACATAAAGAAAAAGTGTCTATTGGCAGGGTGCGACAGCTCCGTATTAAAATCTTTAATGAAACCAGATTAATGGAAAAAAACGACCGCCATCATTTCTTAATGCCTAAAATAAATTACCGGCATTCACCTTATGCAATTCCATAACCGGACATTGCTGTGAAATAATAACTTTATAATCAAAACACTTTAAGATTTCTATCTTTTACTATCTTCTCTCCTTTTAGGGAAGATCGGTGAGGTCCCCCTATCACTGGTTTTGTATCTGATCTCTTAGGGCTGTGGGGGAAAAAAGAGAGGTGTGATTTTATTTGGGAGATGTGGTATTATTATCAAAAAGCGGTGTTGATAGGAATTTTTTCGATATAAATGGATAAAAGGAGATAACTGGAGGAGGTCATCATGAGAAAGCTATTCGTCTTTGCAATGGTAGTGATCCTTACTATTGTCATTTCTGGGGTCTCTTTTGCCGAGGATCATACGAAATCTAAATTGTATATCGGCTTTGGTGTGGGAACTGGTGATGGAGAATGGGGGGCTAATGGAAGGACGGAATCATTTGATGATTACTTTGAAGGTTTAGATAGCAGCCCCAAGGTTACCTTTAATTTCGGTGTTGGTGGGATAATAACCCCAAATCTTCATCTTGGCTTTGATGCATCTGCAATCAGACAGCAAGGAACCAAAGAAAGACCGAGTTATGACACTGACGTATC
>JAPLJP010000095.1 GCA_026388535.1 Deltaproteobacteria bacterium
TAAAAAAAGGTATTTTCTCCTTCAATTGCCATAAAAAACAATTGCCCTTTTGCGGCTCAAAACGTTTGAGCGGCCAGTAATCCAGAAGAATCATAATCAAAGGCAAAGTTATAACGATGGGCTTGCTCAGAAGAGCTAACACAAAGGAAAAAATAATAAGCAGGTATCTTCTTATAGCTGGTTTTTCCGTGTAATATACATAAAGGCACAAAGTCAGCATCCAGAAAAAGGCGCTTAAAACATCTTTTCTTTCAGAAATCCAGGCGACCGATTCCACATGCAGAGGATGAAGAGCGAAAAGCGCCGCGACAAAGGCGCTTTTCCAGACAGCTCCGGTCATACGGCAAAAAAGCCAGAAGAGCAACAGCGTGCTCAGGATATGCAGTATAAGATTAGTTACATGATAACCGCCAGCGTTCAAACCGTAGATTTGAGAATCGAGCATCAGGGAAAGCCATGTCAGGGGATGCCAGAATTCGGCATAGGTTGTACTGAAAGCCCAGCGAAATCCGTCCAGCGAGATTCCGGACTGGATATGAATGTTCTCTGTGACATAAGTGTTATCGTCGAAATTGACGAAGCCATATTGATGCACTTGCCAGAAAACAGCGAATGTAACAACAGCCAGAACGATATAAATAATCAGTTTCTGTTTACCGGGGCTGATATTTTCCTTGTTTAGCATAACCGGTTTTTGTCTCCTTTAATTATACTAAATTCATTACATTAGAGTTTTAAATTGCCCGCTAAACACCGTCAGTCTTTCCTGTTTTCAGAGATATCCGTGTTTTTATGGAAAACATAACAAACCGGAAAAACCGGCTTCAGCGGCAAAATCCCTTGCCCGTGGCAGCTTGAAGCATCGCACAGTTGCCTAGTTCACAGGCCTTTCGCGCGTCGCCGCAGCCGAGTTCGTTTTTACCCTGAGAGAAATAAGCTATTCCTCTGTTGGAATAAGCATAAATGTAATCAGGCTTAAGAGAAATGGCTTTATTAAAATCCTCTATGGCCTTCTGATGCTGACCTGTTTTAGCGTAAATTACACCTCTATTGTTATAGGCATCCACATAATCATTATTCGTGGAGATTGCTTTATTAAGATCCGCTATAGCGAGTTGGTATTGTGCTAATTTATCATAAGTTAGTCCCCTGTTGTAGTAGGATTCGGCGCAATCCTGCTTCAGGGCAATGGCTTTATTAAAATCATCAAGGGCCTGCTGATATCTGCCCAAGCGAGCGTATATATCACCCCTGCTGTTATAAGAACGGCTATTGGGAATTATGCTGATGGCCTTGCTAAAATGGTATATAGCTTCTTTGATTTTACCCTCTTTATAAAAAGAAACCCCCAGATTATGATACATTTTATCGTTATTCTTTGTTACGCGCATAGACTGACGGAATAAAATGAAGCTGTTTTCCCAGTAACCGCATTGTCTGAATGTCAGAATTACGAGAACGCAAAGGACTGCTATTCCGGCAGGTAATAAAATCTTTTTTCGAACATTTTCGCGCTGGAAGAAAAGCGGTATTCCCCACACGAGCATTATGGCAATACCGACGGAAGGCAGATACGTGTAGCGGTCGGCCATTGCCTGAGAGCCGACCTGTACCAGCCCTATTACGGGAACAAGAGTTCCCAGATACCAGAACCAGCCTGTAAATAAGAAGGGCAGTTTTTTGATGTAGTAAAGAACCGCGGCGGTAATCAGTATAATGATAATCCCGGAAATTAATATTTTCCATAAAGGAATAGAAAAATCATAAGGATAATACACGGCCAGATTGACCGGCCAGAATGTTTTTTCCAGATACGTTGCGTAGGAAACAATGGCGTTGGAGAATCTTTCGGCGAAAGGTATGTTTTCCATTTTTACCATAGCGCCTACTTTATTTTGCGCCCAGACTGCAAGGATGCTGGCGGTGATGGTCAGGATGAAGAACGGGGTTTTTTCCCAGACAAGCTTTTCCGCGAGTTTGAATCTATTTTCAGCCGGAGATGATAACGCCTTCTGCCAGCGGTTCAGCGGCCAGTAATCCAGAAGAAGCAGGACAAAAGGAATCGTTACCATCATGGGTTTGGACATTAGAGCAAGAGCGAATAATATCAGACATAGAAAATAACGGGATAGTTTTGAACTTTCAGCGTAAAAGGCATAGGCGTAGATGCTCGCCATGCCGAAGAACATGCTTAAGACATCTTTTCGTTCGGAAGCCCAGGCCACGGATTCCACCCTCAGGGGATGCAGGGCGAATAGGGTGGCGGCAAAAGCCGAAGGCCAGAGGCTGTTTGTTGTTTTATTTAAAAAGAGAAATAAAAAAATAACAGCGCCGATGTGCAGAAGTAGGCTGACAAGGTGATGTCCGGAAGCATTCGCTCCGAATAAACTCCAGTCCAGTGTATGGGAGAGCCATGTCAGTGGATGCCAGTAGCTTAAATATGTAGTTGTAAACGCCCATCTAATATTTTCAGGATTAAATCCGGATTGAACATTATAATTTTCGGTTATGTATCCCGGGTCGTCGAAATTAATAAAGTTATTGCCCGCGATCCGGCCGAAGGCGGCAAGACAGGCGAGGGTTAACAGAATAATAATGATATAAATATATTTTTTCTTCATGGAGAATTTCTCCTTTTTTAACAAACTCAACCGCGGCCCATTACAAAAGTGCGCTTCAGCGGCACAAACCTTTGGCGTTTGCAGCTTGAACCGTCGCGCATGTTCCCAGTTCGCAAGCCCTTCGCGCGTCACGGCAACCGGAGACGCTGTCGCCCTGATGCAGATAAACAAAAGCCCTGTTGTTGTAAGCATCGGC
>JAPLJP010000124.1 GCA_026388535.1 Deltaproteobacteria bacterium
GTTTTAGGTGTGGCGGTGGTGGTCAGGTCAATGCCGGCCAATTGGGAGACCAGGCAAGTATCCCCGTTGGTCTTAATAGTGACTGGGGGGCTGGTGCCGGAGGTATAAGTGATATCTGCCTGGTTGACGACTGCGCTACCCATAGAAGTGCCGGCGTTAAGCGTAGCCTGAAACTGAACGGCCCAGATATGTCCGGCGGTGTTCTTGTCACTTATAGTGAGAGTCCCGCCATCAGGGGCAATGACCGACTTCGTTCCCGCGTCATACTTAACCCCATCACTGTCCGCTCCGTCGGTCTTGGCAACAAAGGGACCTCCATCGATACTGACCTTGAGCGAACCGGGCACGTATGTAACATTTGCGGGAAGTGGATCCGTTACACCGGCAGATGTTCCGGCGGTTCCGCCGCTATTGGTGAGCGTGACCGTGTAGGTGACCACATCACCAGGTTTTAGATAGGTTGGGGTTCCTGCGGGTGTGTGGGTCTTGACCGCTGCAATCGCCGCTGCCAGCACATTGGTTGTGTAGATTCCTGTCGATGTCTTCGTGCCTCCGGGTGTGCCTACAGAGCGATCGGATGTGGCCGTGACCGTAATTATGCTTTTCGAGCCGTCCGCCGCAGTGCCCGAACCCGGAACAGTGACTTGCATCATTATGTCATAGTCGTCGTCGGGAGAGATCAAAACCGGTGCCCCCACACCGTTGACCGACTTATAGGTGTTCGGCGATGTTTGCGTGAGTAGAATGTCCCCAGCATCATAGGTGTGGTTGTTGTTGACGTCATAGAAAAACTGGACCGATGGCGTCCAATCGCCTGAAGGGACATAAGTGTATGTCTGGGTGTCATTCCCATTACCTGTATTGAACGGCTGAACATGGAAATAGATGACATCGCCGTTCTTGGCAGTTGATGCGATCGTCGCTGGGTCGACGTTCACACCATACACCTGGTATACCGTAATCGTCACTGTGTTGGAATAAACTTTGGGCATGACATTGCTGTTGGCGTCCTTGTATTCGCCATAGGCCTGGTTGGAAATTGCTGTTCCAGCCAGGGTTCCTGCCGCCATGAGCGGCGGCGCAGCAATTACTGCCATAAACAGCAATACTGCAAAGGTTAAAAATAATTTCCGCATGATTTTTTCCTCCTTACTTTTTTTACTTAAATCTGTTTTATTTTCTCTAAATATTTTCTTCTTCATTTTATTTTACGGTCACCTTGAAGCTGACCCGGCCGGACTGCCCGGGCAAGACCGGTTTTTTTATCACCCATTTGACATGCGTATATCTTTCCGCCGGAGCGGGTTTGCTCTCCTGTGACCCATCCGGTTTCTTGATTTGCATCATTACCGGCGGCTTTTGCCAGGAGCGTCCATTGTCAATGCTGTACATAACTTCAGCATCCTTACCTTCGGCGGTTTCCGCAATATAGCGAACGCCCTGAGGGATGGGATCGACAATATTTGCATCCAGAATATCGCCTTTGCCCACATTACTGTAAGTGATCGTATAAACCACAACGTCCCCGGGACTCGCTTTATCGAGAGGGACCCTTTTAATCTCCACCTTTCCGTCCTTTTTGACCTTGACCTCTTTTTCCCCCGTCGTCTTCAGATCCAGCCTGGTGTTCTCCTTCTGGGCATGGGACACATCGGTGATGAAAAAGATTGAGGTCAGGAAAAAGATGAAGATCAAAATCTTCCGACTCCATAAAATTTTCATACGCATCAACCTCCTTTTTTTATCTTTATTTTGTAAATTTATAATTTTAATCCCCTATAAATCAGGACAACTCTTAATTGATCTTCACCTTGAAATAGACTTTGCCCTCGTCACTTCCGGAATTGGCTACCCCGTCATCGCCGGGAACAGCAGTTATGGTAAATACAACGCTTGCTCCGCTGATCTGTCCGGCATCGGTGTCCACAGCATCAGTGAGGGCAGTGGCCGTGGCGTAGGTAGAAGCGGCATTACCGATCTTTAGGCTTCCGGGAACATAGGTTGTGTTTAGAGGTATTGTGTCCGTGATGACCAGGTTCGATGCGGCGCTCCCCCCGATGTTTCGATAATACACCGTGTAGATGATCTCCTGTCCCGGTATGGCCGTCGCCGTGTCTGCGCTTTTCGTCAGGGTGATCAGGGGAGTAGTGGTGTCCGTGTCCGTAGCTGTGTTGTTTCCTGGCACGGGATCGGTCACGCCACCTGGCGGCGAAACAGTCGCTGTGTTGACGAAGTTTCCTGTCACCGTCGGATCGACTGTGCCAGTTAGCGTCAGGACAATGCTTTGGCCCGGCATCAGATTAAGCCCTGTCCAAAGACCGGTTGTTTCGTTGTAGATCCCCTGCGCCGGAGTGAAGACCGCGCTTTGCAAGAGCGGCGGCAGAGTGTCGATAACTGTCATGCTTTCGACCCGGCTAGGACCGTTGTTCGTTACCGTGATCGTGTAGGTGATGGCGCTGCCGGGATTGACCGAGGCTTTTCCGTCCGTCTTGGTAATGGCAAGATCCGCCTGATAGGTCAGGGTGTCCGTATCGGAAGCGGTATTATTTGCCGTATTGCTATCCTGGACGCCGGGCGAGGCCGACACAGTAGCCGGAACAGTCAGCGTCCCCGTGGCCGCAGGCGAAATTGTTCCGGCGATTGTCAGTGTAACGCTTCCGCCGGAAGCAAGGCTTACGCCCGTCCATTCACCCGTGGCCGCGTTGTAGCTTCCGGCAGAAGGGGTCAGCACGGGCGTAAGAATAGTCGCCGGCAGGGGAACGGATAAATTAAAACTGATAATGCTGTCGGGACCGTTGTTTGTGACAGTGACTACATAGGTAATGGGAGTTCCGGCCACAGCTGTTGTCTGGCTATCGGTGATCGCCACTGATAGATCCGCTTGTACCGGCGGGTTTGTCAGCGGAACAATGATGGCCGGTGCGGGACCTGCTCCGTCCGGATCGATCGTAGCGATATTTGTGATGATGAGCGGTGGAACCGGGTTGATCGTCACCCGGAAGGAAACTGTTGCGGTTTCCCCAATCTTGATCTGACCTGCTGATCCGGTGGTGCTGTTAACCAATCGTGCCGTGGCAAAGGGCATTGCCCCGCCGACATCCGCCACAGAGGAACCATTGATCGTAGTACTCCCGGGAACATAGGTAGTTCCGGTCGGAATCGGATCGGCAAGCGTTGTTCCGCTGGAATTAGCTGTTCCCGTGTTGGGAATAGCGATCGTGTAGGTCACAGTACCGCCCGGCAGTACGGCACCGGGTGGACTGGCTGATTTGGTTGGCTGAAGGCGGACCGTTCCCGTAGTCGTGACATTTGTGGTCGTCGTACCGTTATTGAGGGGAAACCCGGCGCAACTCTGATACTGATATGTCCAGGATGCCTGCCCGTTATAGGTGGCCGGTGCCGGGGAAGAAGGAATTGACATTACCTGAGCCTGATAAGAGACTGTCACAGTAACACCTGTCGCCACCGTTCCGAGACTGACGCCGCTTGTGGGATTGGCGCCCGGCTGGGCGACGCCGTTGATCTTGAAAGTTCCGGAAACAAATGCGAGTCCAGCTGGCAGAGGATCGGTATAGATTACGTTTTGGGCATTGGCCGAACCCGCTGTATTGTTCAGAACAGCTGTATAAGTCAGGATGTCGCCTATATAGGTCGTGGCTTTATCCACGGACATGACCGCTGTGGGAAAACTGGGAGCGCCAACGTTGATCTGAAGGCCGATCGTGGAGAGCGTGTAGCGATCGCTGGAGGTCGTACCCCTTGCGTAGGCTATGCTCTGGTTGCTCTGCATCCGGGTGGAAACGTCCACGTTGGTGATGTCCCAGCCCGTCCGCACGCCGTTTCCTTGCGATCCGGTCGAACTGTTCAGTGTGCCGAAGGTGCCGGCCGTATCGAGCGCGCCGCTATCCTGATTGATCTGAGAGGCAAAGAAGTTACTGATCGGGTTGTTAGTGCCGGAGACGGCGGCTAGCGTTCCCGCCGTCGGGCCAAACTGCATCTGGTCTCCGGTGATTCCCGAATCGCCCTCAATCGCCGAAACCATCATCCGGGCGCTGATCGTTCCCGCCGCAGGCGTACAGAAACCACTTACGGAAGAGGTGGTGGAAACTGAAGAACTGGTCAGTTCCGCCCCGACGAAGATCGTCATGTTTCGGGCCGGCAGTGACGAGTTGCCGTAGATCACAGCAAGCGTCCAGCCGGCGGCATTGGCATTATCATCCGAAGCGGCGACTGTTGCGGGGACACCGCCCACCGTATAAGTTCCGGCGCCACCAGCCTTGACCAGAGATGTTACGTCGGCCGAGCGGACATAGTAATATTCCCCGGAACCGGTGACAGCCGCCGTCGTCGGGGAAGGACTGACGCTGATGGTGCCCGCAGGCCCCGAAAAGGTGACGGCGTTGTTCAGAAAGGAACTGACGTTTTGACCGCCGTAGTTATAGCTGCCGCCCCAGATGAGCTCAGCATAGATTACGGTGCTTCCAACTGGCAAACGAAGCGTGGCTGAGGAGGAATTCTTAGTCCAATCCAGTGTCGTTCCCGACGGAAATGTACTGACCTTGAGGGTGGTGTCCGTCGTAATGAAGGCCCCGATGGAGCCATTGGTGCCGGGCTTATTGGAGCCGCTCGCCTTGCTCAAACCCAGGGTGTTGCCTGTATAGGTCATACCGCCGTTGGCGATGGTTGTATAACGTTTGACGTAGGCGGCATGGAGAGGCGACGCACTGACAATCAGGAAAAGGCATACAATTAAGAGGTTTAAGAATAAAAAGGGGAGAGGGATGATCTTCTTGATAGAAGGATAACTTTGAAAACTTTGCCATTTGTCATGGCAATGAAAACTGCCGTGTCTCTTAGATTGCCACGCAACACTGCATTCCATTGCTTGCAATGGCAAAGAAGAAAGAAATTTACCTGTATCAAAAATTAGTTTCATGAAGGTTTCCTATCCCTCATCAAATCTTCATTTTTGTCGGTTTCTCTTTTAACTCTTTAGTTTTTTATTGCTATTTATGCTTTTTATATTTTATTTGCACAGGAGACAAAGACCGTAAATATTGACAGACATTTCATTGATGTCAAATCCCTGTCTGCGTTCTTCAGGCACTTCCACATTCCCGGAAAGTTTAATATCCACAACCGTGCCGCATTCACTGCAAATCAAGTGGTCGTGAGGAGTCACGTCTGGATCAAATCTTGTGCCCAATCTTCCGGCGGCAGGCAATTCTCGGATAAGACCCTGTTTTTTAAGAAGAAGAAGTGTATTGTAAACTGTGGCCAGAGATATGGTGGTCAACTGCTTGGAAACAGCATCGTAAATTTCTCCCACCGATGGATGTGTTTTATTACCATCCAGAAATGCCAAAATTGCTTCCCTCTGAGCTGTTCTATGCTGTTGTTTTACTATCATTAATAACCCTTTATTTTTTATTTTAAAATAATTCTAAATTTTTATTTTGTCAAGAGTTTTTTTAATAATAATATATATTTCGGCACAAATGAAAGCTTTGGAATAATATAGATTAGTATTATCGAGAAAAATTTAGAGGGTTTGCTTGCCAGAGAAAAAATATTTATTTTTTTCTGATTTTGATGAAGCGTCCGGCAAAGCGGGTAATCCGCCGATAAAGAGGAAGAGAAGCGTTGATTTTTTTCAGAGATTCGCGCGTGGCCTCTTCTCCAATCTTGACCAGATCGCCCGCCCGGCCGAAATCCATCCAGTGGAGATCTCCAACCTGTGGACGGATAATCACATCCGCATCCTCCAGTTCAGCTGCTTCCAAAGTGTTTGTCGTAATTTCTCCCGCACGATACAAAACATCCTTCCCCGTTTCGATACTGACAGATGCTGGAGAATCGCGATCGACCATAACGGCGATGACAACGTCAGCCCCGGCCTCACGCGTCGCGTGAATGGGAACAACACTCGTGATGCCTCCATCAGCTAAAATCCATTCTCCCTGATGAACCGGTTCAACCGCTCCCGGAACTGAACAACTTGCCAATACCGCCTGACGGAGCGACCCTTCGGAAAAGACAATTTTCTTGCCTGTTATCAGATCCGTGGAAACAGCGCGGAAAGGAATTCTGGTTTCACGAATATCCATTTCGGGAATAAAATAGTTTATCAGAGATTGAAAATCACCGGAAGGGAGCATAGAGGGTTTGAAGAATGCCCGGACAAACCAAAAGCGATTCATGACAAAGTTTCGTGCCTTATTGAAAAAGCTCTTGTTCTGCGGCGAAAAAGTCAGGCCTATTGACTTGAGCGTTGAAGCTTCAAATTCAGGACTGCAAAGATAAGCGTTAATTTTAGCATGAATTTCCCGGGGCGACTGACCGCTGGCATAAGCGCCGCCGATAAGCGCTCCGGCGCTTGTTCCCACAATCAAGTCAATATCAATGCCTTCCGCCTCCAGAACATTGAGAACTCCTATATGGGAAAAGCCCCGAACGCCGCCACCACCCAGAGCAAGGCCGACTTTTTTCCCAGTCCATTTCATAATATAAATTTCCTCTGATAAAAATTAACAGTTTTTTACCAACGCCTCTTTAGCGTGTCGATCGGATATTTATGAACAACATCAGTAAGAAAATTTTTAAGCTGTATGTTATTTCCCCCTTTGTGCTCAGTAACAAAAAAATTATGGACGCGGTCATCTTTGATTCAATAATTCATCATCCAGATCCGGCGGCGGGCCTACGCGACTGATAAACTGACGCATTTTCCCCGAACGCTGGTCGCGCGGAATAGTTTCTAAACATAAAGTTTTAAGTGTTACGCGGTCAAACAACCCCGATTTGCGCAGACCTTCTTCAAACACCTTGCGCACCTTATTTTCAACTTCTGCGCCTTGGGTCACGGGCGCGTAATAAAATTCAAATTCGTTACGTCCTGTTTGCGCCAGCTGATATTCTCGTATCTGAGCCAGTTTCATTATCAGACTAAAGAAAAAATCGGGATCTACTGCTTCGTAACCACCACCCGGGCGGTCTATATAGAAAATATCATCAGTGCGTCCTTCAACCGAAATAAGAGTTGGAAAAGGCTGACCGCAACTGCAGGGTTGTGTTGAATATCCCGTTACATCGCTGATTTCGTAACGAATGAAGGGTTGAGTTAAATTAAATAGATTTGTTAGCAGCACTTTATCGCCTTTCTGCCCATCGGGCACAGGCCTACCCTTGCGGTCCACAATTTCCAGACAGCAAAGGTCGCTCATGACGTGCATTCTTTCAAACTTATTGCAGGAACGAGCCATGGTAAAGCATTCTGATGAACCATAGGTATCCTGAATTTGCATCCCCCACGCCTCCTGCACAAGACGTTTGGTTTTTTCTGTCAAGGGTTCGCTTGCGGAAACTATTGTAGCCAGCGGCTGTTCTAATTTCAATTTCAGGCGCCCGGCCAGTTGTTCCCGCGCCAGGACGTCAAGCATAGTCGGGTAAGAATACAGTTCATTACAGGAAGACGCGTTTAGCTTCTCGACAAGCTCCGAAATGGGCTCAAGAAGAGAATGAATTTTGTCTTTTACGAACAATTGATAAAACGGAGGAGGATAAGCCGCGACAGAATAAGCGGGATAATACCCGCCGGCCATAAACACAGCGGTAATACCAAAACGTTTGAAGAACAGAGCCCTGAGAATAAGGCGAATGGACTCCGGCACAGTAAATTTCTGATGGGCGTGACGCGATATCATGGTCGCGTGCACGAAATCCAGAGCCCACCGGTTATAAATAACAACGGCCATCTCGCCGGTTGTACCGGATGTCTGGAATGCAATATACTTACCCAGATACATTTGACCAATGTGGCTTTTATCCTCGATCCATTGACTAATTTCACTTCTTTTGAGACGGCGGTCGGTCACAAAATCATCAAAGTTTGCCATCATTGTCGTCTTATTCACGACCGGCAGATCGGTAAGTTGACAAGTTTCCACATCAATGCCCCGATATAGATCACGGTAGAATGGTGACTTGGCGACAGCCGTTCGTAATAGACGGCGGAAACGCTTTTCACGGATACGCGCAATTTTCTCGGGAGTAGCCTGAGTTGCATTGCGCATGGAAAATATCAAACCTATGACGTGCGGCAGTCCCATAAAACACCTTTGATAATAAATCGATTAGTGGAGCCCCCTCCGGCAGGAGCCGGAGGCTCCTTAAATAACGCGACCTCCCGCGATTTCAATTCGCATTCATCCCCCAGCGAGAGCTGGGGGATTTCATATCGCGGGATTAATTTCTACACGATAAAAAATTGGTTTGCGTGTCAATCTGATACTCAGCGGCAAACACCTTAACACCATTACGGCAGATACACGCCGGTTCCGATAAAATAATTTGTTCCCGGGATAGGTTCTACGTATCCCAGTTTTTTAAACTCATTTTTAGAACCAGGTTTAACCCAATAAAACTCAACATAACCGCCGCCTTTCTTTGCGGCAGCGCTCAACTCGCGAATGACAAACTTTCCTTTAACATCTTTGTGATCGTAGAGGGTTTTACCCGGTAAATCATTCTGGGTCGCATGGGCAATATTAAGACAACTGAAATCATAGACATAAAAATATCCTGACTTGTCAGAATAAAAACGTATAGGTTTGATAAAAGAGCGGATCATGTTCACGCGCTCTTTTTCGGTCTTTACACTCTTGAGAACTTCTCCGAGACCCGCAGCAGTCGCGTGGACCACTGTCTTTGCCGTTTCCTTGTAACACTCAAGGGCCGCTTTATCTTCTGCCCTCGCGAACCCGGGACTCATTATAAAAACTGCCATGATGGCAAAGAAGACAGCCAACATCATCCCTGAAGAGCTTATAAACTTTTCTTTTCTGAAATACTTTTTCATGGTGATAATCCTCCTTTTATTTAGTCAGAATCACTGTTACAATACTTCGGCAAGACATCGTATATAAAATTATGAGTGGCTGCTGAAGATATTGCAAGTAAAATTTTATGGGATGGGGAAACCATTTGTCGATAGCGGCGAGACTCCGGTTTATTCTACTTCGAGCAATTGATCAGACCATAGGCCGCAAGAAATGATTCAACTTCTTTAAAAACTTCGATAGCAATTTCTTCACGAACAATTCCATGCATATGATAATCTATCCAGGAAAAATGCTTCTTATCCGTACCGAGAAGTTTAAATATTGCAGGACCGCTTCCCGGTGCTACTTTAGGATCATTTTTTGCCTGGAGGACAAGAACTGGAATAAAAATATTAGGAAGCGATCTGCGGACTTTTTTCATTAGCTTTTTGACCTGAACAAAAGCGCTGACCGGACAGCGGAGATAGTTTATGTGGGGATTGTCTGCATCGTTTTTCATATACTCTCTAGCAAGATTACTCATACCTAAATAATTGCAGAAAATATTGAAACCATTCAGAAGTTCAGCAAACCTTGATGAAAAACTTTTAAATTTAAGCGGCGCGCTGACAGTAATGACAGCCTCAAAATCATGAGGTTTCAGAATAACCGATTGCAGAGCAAGACCTGCTCCGGTGGAAAAACCAGCCACCATAATTTTTTTGCAGCATTTTCTTAGAATAGCATGACCTCGATCAACCGAATCCATCCAATCATTATAATTGCGAATCGAGAGATCTTTGGAGGATGTTCCGTGACCTGAAAGTCGTGGAACATATACGGTCAGGCCTTTTTCGTGCAGAAACTGCGCCCACTCCTTTACTTCCTCCGGTGCGGCCATCAGCCCATGAATGAGGAGAACACCCGTATCGGATCCGGGCGAGTGCAAAAAAAACGGCATCCCGATATCTGGAGGTTTGCTCTCCCCTGCGGAATAGTTCTTTTCATACTCTTTTATAAATAACGCCGACTCGCCGGCTAGAAGCATATCCATCGCCGTATCGGGTTTTGTGGGCTCAACTGCTGTGTTCATTAATCTAGGCGCCAAGCTGGGAATAAACTCCGTAAATCATGGCATAATGCAGAACTCCGCCAATCAAGACCATTATATGAAAGAGTTCATGAAAACTGAAAATGCCCGGAATTATTTTTGGTCTTTTTATGGCGTAAATAATGCCCCCCAGTGTAAAGGCAGCACCACCGGAAAATAGAAGGACTTCTTGGGATATAGACATATTGGCAAGTATCTGTTTGATGGTAAAAAGCCCTGACCAGCCCATGAATAGATAGATAACCGCGTATAGTGTTCTGGGAGCCCTTGGGAAAAAAATCTGGGAAATCACACCAACGCCCACAAGACTCCACTGAAAGGCAATCATTGACCATCTATACGCGCCATCCAGGCAAAAATAACATATCGGAGTAAAAGTTCCCGCGATCATGAAAAAGATTGCCAGCCGGTCCATTCTTCGCCAGAAGGACAGCTCATTATCTTGCTTTTTGAAAGCATGGTACAGAGCACTCGCTGAAAAAAGGAAAACAACCGAAATGCCGTAAATAAGAGCGGTAACAAGACCGGATGCCGAAAAACTGGCAGCTATCGCCAGATAGATCGTGCCAATGACAGCGGCTATCATTCCGGCAAGGTGTGAATAAAAATTAAAAAGCTCCTGAGTTTTGACTTTCATAACCATACCCTTTGGAAAAAAATATTTTCTATACTTAAAGATTTGTTCACAAATCCATTTTTTTAACAAGTATTTAATATGAATTAATATTTATTGACCACAAAATGTGGGACGCAGTGCAATTCTTCAAGACTGATCATTTGTTCCTTTATATTAAATAGAATCATCCCCTTTATTTCTAATATTGACAAGTCACCTCTCTGCCTTTTGCCTGGCAAGCCGATAGATTCGACTGAGCCCTGTATACTTTGAAGAGCTGGGCCTGCCCATCCAAATGGAACTGGCACTCAAGCATCTGATTTTGTATGTTCTCGCCGGTCTTTTTAACCGGTAGGTAGCCTGCGTGCGAGGTGCCGGCTATGTTCATCTTATAACCCTCTGGTCCTTTATACTCGATCATCCCTTCTCCAGTTGAGGGATTGCAGTAGCATTTTTGAAGACCATTGTATGAAGTTTTAGCCATGTAATCTGTTGCAGCATGGTAAAGACAAGCCAAGGTTACTTTGGTCTTATCGTTGGAGTCAATACTGGCATAAGCACGTGTGAACACATCGGGCTGCAGTTGATTTGGATTAATGATCCAACCTGTGTCGGTATAGAAAATATTTAAACTGACTTCATTCGAATTGGGGCAAGTCATAGTAAACGCCGGACGTTCCTTTAAGCTAATCTCTGGCTTTAATGTCGGCGCTTTTTGAATTTGAGGTTTGGCTGCTTTTTTTACATCATTATTTGCAGCATTCTTTGCTGTAATTGCTGTGGAATTATCAACGGCCATAACTGTATTTGCCAGCACGAAAACCAGAACGAAAACAAATAATACTAAACGTTTCATCTTAAAATCCCCTTTCTTAAAAGAAGTGCTTGTCGAGTTCAATTCAAATGCCAATTCCTTCGCCGGGCACAAGGTTGCC
>JAPLJP010000088.1 GCA_026388535.1 Deltaproteobacteria bacterium
GCGGCCAAAGGCGCTCTGCAAACCGCGGAATATCTGGTCAAGAATTATCTAAAACTAGTATAGAAATCTATGCGACTGAGGCCTTTGTTATAAAAGGCCTCAGTCCCTTTCCCGCACAGTTTCCACATTTTCAAAAAACAGTGTATCAACACTTAAAGGATGGGACCATGAAAAGCACACGCAAGATCATTGAGATTGATGAGGCTAAATGCAATGGATGCGGCAAGTGCATCCTCTCTTGCGCTGAAGGTGCTTTGCGGTTGATCGACGGCAAAGCGCGCCTGGTTGAGGATTTTTATTGCGACGGCCTGGGTGCCTGCATCGGGGAGTGTCCCGAGGGCGCGCTGAAGATTATTGAACGCGACGCTCATGATTTTGACGAACAAGCGGTCCATAAACATCTGCATGCGGAATCCGACAATGCGTCTTCGGCCTTAAAGCCCACTGTGATGGCCTGCGGATGTCCGTCAACGGCTATGCAGACTTTGAAGCCGCAAACGAGCATTAGCGAACCTTATCAAACAAGACAAGAGTCACCATCAATGCTTGGGCATTGGCCGGTAAAATTACAGCTTCTGGGGCCGCAAGCGCCTTTCCTGCAGGCCGCCGATCTGGTGCTTCTGGCTGATTGCGTTGCTGTGGCCTGTCCTGATCTGCACCGCAGATTTCTTAATGGCAAGGCCGTGGCTATCGGATGTCCCAAACTTGATAATCTTGATGCTCACATTGAGCGCCTGGCGGCCATCCTCAAAGGCGCAAAGCCAAAGAGTCTGACAGTCGCACATATGGAAGTACCGTGTTGCAGTGCTTTTGCGCAAGCCGCCCAAGAGGCTATCCGGCGAGCAGGAGTTGATATTCCCTTATCACGCATTGTAATCAAACGTGACGGAACGGTTCTTGGAGATGAGCGCTTTTCAATAGTATAAAAACAATTTGACTATTTTATATTTAATAAAGTCCGCTGTCCATTTTATAAAAATATCCTGTATTGCCCTTCACAACTTCCTTTAGTATGCATAATGCATTTATCAATCACCGGTGATAACTCGTATTTGACGCCTAGCGTATCAAACCAGGAATTGATACGGATTAATATGCCGCATTTATAATGATCTAACAGGCCTAAACCTTTGATGCCTTCGTACGCGAAACACTTATTCCATTTCCATGATAACACCCCATCCGGTGTAGCCGAATAGTCAAAATCCATGAATTCCCCTTTTACAATTTCCATAGCAGTTCCCATGATAATCATAAGGTCATCAATGGTTTTAATTTTTTTATCTTTCGGAATTCCCATGAGCTTGCGAATCCTCTGAATCTCTATCGACGCCATGGACTTTACGGCGGCCTGATTTATCTTGTTCATCGTGTCAACTCCGCATTCATTAACGCAATGATACAGCCACATAGCATCGTGTGTCATCCAGTTTTTGATTAGTAATTCCTTTAATTCAGCTTTATCAATTTTGTCTATGATGCTCATAATCTCTTCCGCTCCTATTTAAGAATGGGGCCCCCTCTCCTACGCATAGGGCAGTAAACATTTCCGCATCCGCCGCATACCTTAATACCATTGATGGCGAAACCAGATAAAAGGATTGCCCAGAACAGGGCCATCAGCCAGGGACTATTAATGAGCCAGTATTGAGGGAAAGTAACAAGAAAAATAAAATATAACATTGTTCCAAGGCGCTCGCAATGCGAATACGCACCCTGTTCGCGGTTCGGCATTAGATTCGTCAGCAGGCCATGTACAATATGAACGCACTGATCGCGAATCGGACATTTTGTGCAGAACGCGTAGACAAATATTGTAAAAGAAATGACGCAGCCAGCGACAAACAATATCGCTATACCGAATGAATATTTTGCGATTCCGATAAATCCCACAATCATTGCCGCGATCTGGGCTAAAATCGAAATAACACCATAAAAAGTTTTATTCATCTATGTCCTCCATTCATTTTTCTTCATTTTATTTCTTCGTTTGCATCATCGGGATAACTCCGCACATCGTTGTTTTCTGGGTTAGATGATGTTTTGCCGCTTGTCAATAATTTTTGTTTCGGTAAATGTATATTTTCAATAAACTTTTTAGTTTCAATATTTCTTGACAAAAACGAATGATCTTTACATAAAAGAAACTACGTCACACGGTATGAGGGAAGATCAGCCATGCCAAACAAGATAAATATCATTCCTCGAAAACAGAAGCTGATCGTTTATGTCTTTTTGGCTGTTGTTACACTTGCTGTTTTCTGGCAAGTGAATCGATATGACTTTGTCAATATTGATGATATTATTTATATCACAGAAAACAATTTTGTTCGATCCGGAATCACGCTGGACGGATTTCGTTGGACATTTATTACAACTTATGCCGAATTCTGGCATCCCCTGACATGGCTTTCCCTAATGCTCGACTCTCAAATCTACGGTTTGAACGCCGGCGGTTATCATGTAACCAATCTTATCCTGCATATCTTGAGCACGCTGTTGCTCTTCTGGCTTTTCTGCCGCATGACCGGTGCTGTCTGGAAAAGCGCTTTTGTCGCGGCTCTTTTCGCGCTTCATCCTCTGCATGTGGAATCGGTCGCCTGGATTGCTGAAAGAAAAGATGTTTTAAGCGCTTTTTTCTGGATGCTGACTTTGTGCCTTTATGTCTATTACACGGAAAAACCGGCTATAAGAAGGTATCTGCTTGTTCTTTTCTTCTTTATCTGCGCTCTGATGAGCAAGTCTATGGTTGTTACTTTGCCCTTAATTCTGATTCTTCTGGATTACTGGCCGCTGGGACGTTTTGAGTCAAAAAAAGATAATTTGATATTATGGCAGTTAAAAGAAAAGATACCTTTTCTTATTTTGTCCGCTATTTTTTCTATCGCAACTATTTTTGCTCAGCAGAATCCAACCGCGAAAAATTTTTCTCTTGGTTCTCGAATCGCGAACGTGCCTGTTTCTTTTGTGACTTATCTGGAGAAAACTTTCTGGCCTCATAATCTGGCTGTTTTTTATCCTTTTTCAGATCAACTTTCCCTCTGGCAAGTATTAGGAACTGCCCTGCTGATTATCTTCATCAGCATCGCAGTTATTGTAATGATAAAACGCCTGCCGTATCTCTTTGTCGGATGGCTGTGGTACGCGATAACTCTTCTACCGGTTGTTGGAATCATTCAGGTCGGCAGACAGGCGATGGCCGATCGTTATACTTATCTACCGTTAATAGGCATAGGCATTATACTGGCCTGGGGCATTCCGCTTTTATTTACAAATGAAGGAACTCGCAGAAAGATTTTATTCCCGACGGCAATTGCCTTTCTTGTTGTTCTGGCGGTTCTAAGCTGGAAGCAATGCGGTCATTGGAAAAATAGTGTTGAGCTTTTCGGTCATGCTTTGCAGGTGACAACGAATAATTATCTGGCACATAATAATTTAGGACGGGCTCTTGTTGATGAAGGTAAAATTGAAGAGGCTATTAATCATTATAACAAAGCTATCCTCATAATGCCGGATCATATTCTGATCTACAACAACAGGGGCTCTGCTTATTCTAAGCTGAGCCGGTACCAACTTGCCGTTGAGGACTTTAATGAAGCCATACGCCTGAAACCGGATTATGCTGATTCTTACAGCAATAGAGGAGACGCTTACACTAAACTAGGACAGTATCAACTTGCCATTAAGGATTATAATAAAGCTATAAATCTGAAACCGTATGATGCCGATTTTTACAGCAGAAGGGGCGCTGTTTATTTACATCAGGGAAACAACAAGATTGGCTGTTGGGATGCGCAAAAAGCGTGTGAATTAGGAAATTGCGCAATATTAGAAGCGGCTAAAAGCAGAGGAGATTGCCGATGATCTTTCGGCAGGAACAGGGTTGAAATGATCTGGAGTTCACCCTTTCGACAAAAGAGATTCGTAAACGGCAAGATCACTTGGCGAAAAGCAGCAGAACAGCACTTCTTCCATCTTTGATGGTTTACGAACCGCGTCGCGGATAGTTTCAACAGCAACTTGTGCCGCCAGCTCTATTGGATATCCATATACTCCGGTGCTGATACTGGGGAAAGCAATTGATTGTAATCCGTGTTTGGCGGCGATGGCCAGAGAGTTACGGTAACAGGAAGCAAGCAATTGAGGCTCGCCGTTTCCTCCGCCTCTCCAGACAGGTCCCACAGTATGAATTACAAATCGCGCGGGTAATTTATATCCCTTTGTGAGCTTTGCCTCGCCGACTTTGCAACCGCCGAGCTTTCGGCATTCTTCAAGAAGTTGCGGACCGGCGGCGCGGTGAATTGCACCGTCAACGCCGCCACCGCCGAAAAGCGAAGAATTTGCAGCGTTGACAATCGCGTCGACCGAGAGTGTAACGATGTTTGCCTGAAGCGCCCGCAACTTAGTCATCGAACTATCTCCAAGACATGGTGATGACAACACTGCCCGCTCAAACGAGCAGTGTGGCTATTTATTATTACTGTTTCATCGCTTGTTCTACGGCAACTGCAACCGCGACCGACGCTCCAACCATGGGATTGTTGCCCATTCCGATCAATCCCATCATCTCGACATGAGCGGGAACGGAAGACGAACCGGCAAACTGTGCGTCGGAATGCATCCTTCCCATCGTGTCGGTCATTCCATAAGATGCCGGCCCTGCGGCCATGTTGTCCGGATGAAGAGTTCTTCCTGTTCCGCCGCCGGAGGCCACCGAGAAAAACTTCTTTCCCGCCAACAGGCGTTCTTTTTTGTAAACGCCCATAACCGGATGCTGGAAACGAGTTGGATTTGTGGAATTTCCAGTGATGGCGACATCAACGCCTTCCAGATGCATTATGGCCACGCCTTCACGCACATCATCGGCGCCAAAACATCGGACGGCCGCGCGTTTTCCCGTGGAGTAGGCTTTTTCCTTTATTACGGAAACTTTTCCCGTTTTATAGTCGAAGGCTGTCGCGACGTGGGTGAATCCATTTACGCGAGCGATAATGTGAGCCGCGTCTTTTCCTAATCCATTGAGAATTACCCGCAGGGGAACCTTGCGCGCTTTATTAGCGGAGTTGGCAAGGCCGATAGCTCCTTCAGCCGCGGCAAATGATTCGTGCCCCGCGCAGAAAGCGAAGCAGGTGGTTTCTTCCCTGAGAAGCATGGAAGCAAGATTTCCATGACCGATTCCAACCTGACGATCATCGGCGACCGAGCCGGGAATGCAGAACGACTGGAGTCCTTCGCCAAGAGTTTCAGCGATATCAGCGGCATTTTTCTGCCCCTTTTTAATCGCGACGGCGGCGCCGACAAGATAGGCCCATCCGGCGTTTTCAAATGAAATCGGCTGAATATCCTTGACAATTTTTCTGACATCAACGCCTTTCCCAATGCATATTTTCTCAGCTTCCTCCAGAGAGGAAATTCCGTATTTCGCGAGAAAAGGAGTGATTTGTTTGATTCTTCTTTCGTATCCTTCAAATAAAGCCATTTTTAAGCTCCTTATCCTTTACGTGGGTTAATGATTTTGACGGCTTCAGCAAAGCGGCCGTAGGTACCGGTTGCTTTGGCTAATGCGCTTGCCGCATCCACGCCTTTGGCGATATTATCCATCATGACTCCAAGCTGAACGAATTTATAACCGATAATTTCGTTGTCGCCATCCAGGCCAATTTCAGTGACATAACCCTCGGCCATTTCCAGATAACGGGGGCCTTTTTCTTTGGTGCCGTACATGGTGGCGATCACGCTTCGCAGGCCCTTGCCCAAATCTTCAAGCCCCGCGCCGATGGGAAGCCCTCCTTCGGAAAAGGCGGTTTGTGAGCGGCCGTAAACAATCTGGAGAAAAATTTCTCTCATCGCCACGTTTATCGCGTCGCAGACAAGATCGGAATTCAGCGCTTCCAGAATGGTTTTATGCGGCAGAATTTCAGCGGCCATCGCGGCGGAATGAGTCATGCCGGTACAGCCGATACATTCAATCAACGCTTCTTCAATGATACCGTTTTTCACGTTCAGGGTAAGTTTACATGCTCCCTGCTGAGGCGCGCACCAACCGACACCATGTGTAAGACCGCTGATGTCTTTTATTTCTTTCACCTGTGTCCACTTGCCCTCTTGGGGAATGGGGGCGGGGCCGTTTTTCGGGCCTTTGGCGACTACGCACATTTGTTCGATTTCATGAGTGTGTTCCATAGACTAACTCTCCTTCTGATAATACCATTCCCTCTGAAAACGAAATGGTACAAAAAATATTGCGCTTGTGATTTAGCACTAGACTTGTTTTTTATCAATTTAAATTGTCTATGAGAGATTAAGTTTTTGATTGATTTACGATTTATATTTGTTGAGTTCACCTATAACCAATGGGTCGATTTGTTCACCAATGAGCACATCGCGATAATCGTTCTTGGCCAGCATTACCGTAGCTTTGAGCTTTTCAATTGATCCCCTGGAAATAATAACTATATCACGCTTTACTCTCTGGTCTTCCCTGTGCCATTTCTCCGTACCATATTCAGACAATATATCCAGGACTTCCGGAATCTGTTCGGGAGAGAAATATCTTTTAATCCAGTCTTCTATCATCATCGACCCTGAAATACGAAGTAAAGTAGAATAATTAATGCTATCACCATAAAACCGATAATCAACATTCGCGGAGAGAAAGCAGCAGGTTCGATCTTTGTCGGTTTTTCCATATTCCCTATACTTGTGGTTTTGTAGGTTTTAGGATCTGTGGGCATACCACTTATGTCGCCTGCTGTAATAATGTTATCCGGCGCACTTCCGGTTTCTGCTGACTTTAATATTTTTTCGTATAATTGACGGACGTCCTGAGGCATTGCGTCAATGCTCTTGTATTCTGTGCCGTTGAAAATAATTTTAGTCTGATTTATTGTCGGATTTGCCTGATGGCCTGAGCCCGCCTGTGAAACCATCGCCTTTTCAAAAGCGCTTCGGATATCAGCAGGCATTTCCTCAATAGAGTTGTATTCTTTTCCATTAATTTTAAATTTGCGCTTAACATTTACATTTACGTTCATTAAAGTTCCCTCTTTTTAGTCTTCCTCCAAAAGCAAGGATTGCAAGGTTTTTGTCTATCCGATCAATGGCTTCCTGACTTCTCCGAACTTATCTAAACCACTATAAATAATAAATAATCTCTTGACAGATTTTTTGCAACAATTTATTTCCATTAGACAAAATCATTATAACGATTTGACTAATTATGAACATAATAGACAGGAAATTTTATCGGCGTGATACACTGCGTGTTGCCCGCGAACTTTTAGGGAAAAAATTGGTGCGGCAAATCAACGGCTTTGAGCTTGCCGGAATGATCGTGGAGACCGAAGCCTATTGTGGTGAAGCGGACAGCGCTTGCCACGCGCACCGAGGTATGACACCGCGAAATAAAGTCATGTTCGGCGAACCCGGCCATGCCTATGTTTATTTTACGTATGGCATGCACTACATGCTCAATCTGGTGACTGAAGCTGAAAGTAATCCCTGTGCCGTGCTTATCCGCTCTGTTTTGCCGCTTGCCGGAATAGAAGAAATGGAAGCTCGAAGAAAGAGAAAAGGCGCTGAACTGGCCAACGGCCCAGCCAAACTTTGTCAGGCTTTCAGCATTGACAAATCTCTAAATGGTTGGGATTTAACCCTCGGAAGTAAATTGTGGGTTGAGGATTACAGAAAAATTCCGGCTAAATCAATCATCACTACTCCCCGGATAGGCATTGATTACGCGCATACAAAAGACAGGGAAGCTCTTTGGCGATTTATAATTAAAATTGAAAAAGAATAAACGTTTTTCTTGTTTATAGGGCAAAAATATCAGATATAACCCGTCTATGCCCAATAAAATTATTTGCAGTATTGTTACTTAGTCTCTTCTTGATAAAGCTCCAGAAATAATCTCCAACTGGCTAAAAAGAGAGAAGCAATAACAGGTCCCAGAACAAAACCGGAGAAACCAAAAGCGAGTATGCCGCCCAGTGTGGAGAGAAATATTAAGAGCGAGTGCATTTGGGTGTCGTGTCCCAGGAGAACCGGCCGCAATAGATTATCGACACTGCTGATTACTATTGAGCCGAAGACAAGAATAGTAATGCCCTGCCATGTATATCCCAAGAATAACATTATAATGCCTGCGGGTGCCCAGATTAATGAACAACCGATGGCGGGTACAATGGAAAAACCAAGCATGAGCACTCCCCAGACAAGGGCTCTTTCAATTCCTGTAATGTAAAAAATCATTCCTCCCAGAAAACCTTGAATGCCGCCGATGATAAAAGTAAATTTAAGAGACGCCTTGGCGGTAGTCAGAAATTGATTAATAAACGTATTAAGGTGACGATTTTCCACAGGTATATAACGATTGAAGGAAGTAATAAGGTGCACTCCATCGCGTAGAAAATAAAAAAGGGTGTAGAGCATAACCGCAAAATTAACTATGAGAAAAATTGTGTTTTGCGTGTACTCGGATATGTGTTGAAAGATATGGGTAGTAACCGCTTTTAATGCATCCTGTGATTTCTCAAGTAAAAAGGCTTGGTCAATGTTCAAACGGGCGAATAGAGGGTTCTTGTTCAAAGAGTTGAGCATTTCTGTAAATGTGCCCATCCAAGAGCCGGTATTGGAATCAAAGGATTTATATATATCGAACGCTTCTACAATCAGCAGATCAATGATTAGTCCGATAGGAAGAATTAAACAAAGTAAAATTATAACAAGAGTAATACTAGCGCACAAATTAGGGCTTTTAAATTTTTTGTTCAGCAATTTATACAGAGGAGCGAATATGCTGGCAATCAAAACCGCCCAGAAAATAGCAAAGAAAAATGGTTTTAAAATATAAGCGAAAAAAACAGTAATAATTCCCAGCAATATAAAGAAAATAATATTCTTAAAACTGTCAAGCGATCTATCTTTCATATCAAGATTTTATCCTTTCTGCAAAAGATGAAGATGCAATAATCTTTATGAGTAACAAATATGCCGAAAATTTTTATAGTAGATTTACCATTAATAATAAGCCACAGAAACTCATAATGTCAATATATTCATAGTAATAATAGAAAATTTCCAGAATTTGATTGACATATTGTCAAGTATGGCTATTTTAAGCCTAAGATGGATGGGAAAAGGATCATCTATAAAAGGAGGATGTTTAATGTTTACAGTTACAGATAAGGCGTTGGAAGTAATCAAAGACTTTATTAAAGAAAAGAAGATGGATGCCGCTGTGCGGATTACATTGTCTATGGGCTGATCCGGGCCCGCTTTGGGCATGGCTCTGGATGAGCCCAGGAATGAAGATGAAGTGTTTGAGGAAAAAGGAACAAAGTTTGTCATTGATAAAGATATTTATAATCAAGCGAAGCCGATCAATGTTGATTTTGTGGATGCACCGCGGGGGGCAGGGTTTAAATTAACTTCCAGCCTCTCTCCTGCTGAGGGAGGCGGTTGCGGCTCATCTTGCAGTTGCTAGAAATTAAAGGGGAGGAATTTTCCTCCCCTTTTTTTTATTATGATTGAAAAAAATAAAATAAAACCCCAAATTGATTTGGCAGAAAAACTTCTCCGGCAGGGTAAATACAACGAGGCTATTGTTCTGCTCGAAGCAATTAACAAAGTATCTCCGGAAGAAGAATCGGTTATGCTAATGTTATCATGGGCGTATTATGACAGCGGCAATACCAAGCAAGCTGTAAAATATTTGAATATATTACTGGAGCGAGAGCTTAAGCGAAAAGTTTTCACAGGATTTGCCTTTGATGAGCTCGTGCGCATCTATAAACAGGAGAAGAATTTTCACAGGTTGGTGAAAATTTGTGAAAGAGCGGTAGCCGCGCAACCGGAAGATGTCGGACTTTTAGCTGAACTGGGCAATGCCTATCTTCAATCGGGTAGATCTGAAAAAGCTTGCGACATTTATGAAAAACTCATCGGGATTGAAAACGATAATCCAGCTTTTTATTGTAATTGGGGTGAAGCTTTATTTGCCGCCGGATTGACTAAAGAAAGCGAAAAAGCCTATCTAAAGGCCAGCGAAATTGACCCTGATCAGCTTGATAATTATTACTTCAAAATAGCTGTTTTATTTCAACAAGCGGGAAATCATAAAGAAGCTCAAAGGTTATTAAATAAATGCATTACGATAAATTCTGCCAATCCACTGTACTATTGTTCTTTGGGGGATAGCCTTATTGGTCTGGGGCAAATACCGAAAGCTTTGAAGGCTTATGAGACAGCCATGCGGCAAGATAATTACGGGACCGGAGCTTACTATAATCGCTTCGGACACGCGCTCATGAAGGCAAATAATTTTTCACAAGCTGTTGAGGCTTTTAAATTGGCGATAAGTTGCGAGCCGGCGCGGCCTTATTATTTAAGTTTGGCATCCGCTTACAAAAAGATGGATCTTGATGATCAGGCTGATAAAATTCTGTGTGAAATAAACAAAATTAAATAACGGGGATGAAAGTTATCTTTCATAGATTGTCCTACGTCGCTTCGCTCCTAGGATAGTTCGACTAACAAATTTCATTACACCTATATTGACCTTTAAGTTATGCGCTTATAAAATTTGAGTCTCATTACGACTAACGTTTTAATGAGCCTTGATTTGCCGAAACGTAGTGCTCGGAAAATCTTAGAGCGAATTATCCCACCACCTTCAGGTGGTAGGGACGAGCATCACTTCATTCGCTCTCAACGAGTCTCACTAAATTTTGCCCAATTTGCGCTGAAACTCATTAAATACATGATAAAAATAATCGTTTTCTTCCATTTCTTTTTTAAGGATCAACCCCATTTCCGAAATTTCATCTTTATTAATGATTAAGTTGACGCTTTTATTTAAAGAATGCATATAATCCATAGTTGCAAAAGTTGAACTGATTAAGACAGCGAAAATTTTTCGGCGGACAAACATGGGTAAGCGTTCTAAATATTTAAGAACATAATTAACTCCATCTTTTTTGGTGTCATAATTTTCATTTACAACAATGACATTAAAGGTGTGAAAATTTGTGTATTTCAGGGCTTCTTTCAATGTGTCCGGTTCAATTACGTTAAAGTTAAGCGATTCCAGAGTTTCTCTGATTTTTTGCCTGATGACAGGATCGTGTTCGCAAATCATAGAAGTGTCGCTATCCGTATCCCGATAATCAAAAGGCCGCCCAGAATAATCTATTTCTTCCGTGATAGGATCTGGCATTACTTTTTCTTTGTTCATAAAAAATCCTGATTATTGTTTTTTTACGCCGCGTGACAAATTATTTTTTCCATGGGTCGGCTTTTGCTTTGCCATATAATTTATCAACTTCCAGCGTGCCGATATTCGTGGTCTTTTCACCGCGGGTATTTTTTATCGCGTCTATTCCACGGTTAACAATTGCCCTGCTGGAAGCATAAGCGATACCCGTATTTTCAGTAATCAAACCTTTTTCAAAAAGATCAATAATACAATCGTCAAAGGTCATCATGCCAAAAGGTTTGCCCTGCAGTATAATATCATTAAATGTTTTTTCCTCCGATTCGCCGTGCAGGATAACGTCTCTGACCCTCAGACTGGTGCTCAGTGCTTCGAAAGCGGCGATACGTCCGCCGCCGACTTTCGGCAACAAACGCTGACAGACTATCCAGCGGAGAGAATCGGCAAGACGCACTCGCATTTGATTCTCTTCATCTATGGGAAACATACCAAGAATGCGGTTTATCGTCTGGCCGGCATCTACAGTATGCAAGGTGCTCAAAACCAAATGGCCTGTTTCCGAAGCATTCAAAGCAATTTCCACTGATTCTCGATCGCGCATTTCACCAACCAGAATTACCTTCGGCGCCTGACGCAAAGCGGCCCGTAAACCATTGGCAAAAGTATCAAAATCTTTGCCCAACTCGCGTTGATTTATAGTGGAATTTTTTTGAGAGTGTGTGTATTCCACAGGGTCTTCCAATGTTATGATATGCACGGAACTATTTTCATTTATTTCATTGATAATAGCGGCAAGTGATGTAGTTTTGCCGGTGCCGGTTGCGCCTGTTATTAAAACAATACCGAATTTTTCATTGGCAATTTTGTAAAAGGCAGGGGGTAAGCCTAAGTCAGCGCATGAAGGAATTTTTGATTCAAGCTTTCTTAAGACGATAGAATAGTGACCCAGCTGGGAGAATATATTTACACGAAAACGGGCAACCCCGGGCAACTCATAAGACAGATCGCAGGAGCCTTCTTTAATCAGAGCTTCCATCAGCCGCTGATCCTGATTAATCAAGTTCAGAGCAAAAATTTCTGTTTGAAAAGGCGTGAGCTTTTCGAAAGGCGGCCTTAAATCAACACTGATTAATTGACCGGCGGAATATACCTGAAAAGGTTTATCCACGGTTAATATAAGATCGGAAATATCCGCGTTAGATTCCAGCATTCTTGACAGTATATGATCTATTTCCGGTTTTCTCATAAGCTTTTCTCACAATAAATTATGCTTCGGTGAAATCTGTCGGCGGATGTCTCAAAAGCGGACGGAATCTGGCTTTATCATTCGCTTTTATATAAGCATCATCACCGCTGATCCAGCCGTGGTTGTAAAGATCCATAATCCCGTCGTCCAGAAGCTGCATTCCATATTTTTTACCCGTCTGCATCATGGAAGGAATCTGATAGGTTTTGGATTCACGGATCAAATTGCGAACAGCCGGAGTCGCAATACAGATTTCCAACGCGACGCAACGGCTTTTTATGTCAACTCTCTTAAAAAGAACCTGTGAAATAACCGCGCGCAAGCCATCAGCAAGTGTGGAACGGATTTGCAATTGTTCGGATGATGGGAAAACTTCGATTATTCTGTCAACTGTTTTTGCTGCGCTGGTTGTATGTACTGTGGAAAAAACCAGATGGCCAGTGGATGCGGCTTCAATAGCCAGCGAGATGGTTTCCAGATCGCGCATTTCGCCGACTAAAATAATGTCTGGATCTTCACGCAATGCCCCTCGCAGTGCAGCGGCGAAAGTTTTGGTGTGGATTCCCACTTCCCTGTGGTTAATTATGCAATTCTGACTCTTATGAACAAATTCAATAGGGTCCTCAATTGTAATAATATGATCTCTGCGCAGGCGGTTGGCTTCGTCAATAATGGCTGCCAGTGTTGTGGACTTACCAGAGCCCGTGGGGCCTGTGACCAGAACAAGGCCTCGCGGAAGAGACGCTAATTTTGCTATTACATTAGGAAGACCCAGCTCTGCGCAGGTCTGGATTTTATCGGGTATTTCACGAAAGACAGCGCCTATACCGTTTTTTTGCTGGAAATAATTTACGCGATAGCGCGCGAGAGTAGGGACTTCATAAGCAAAATCAACGTCACCCGTTTCTTCAAAATGTTTAATTTTATGTTCCGGCGTGATTTCGTAGAGAAGCACTTTTAAAGCGTCATTGGTGAGAACATCATATTTAATCCGCTCAATATCACCTCTGATTCTGAGGGCAGGTTGTTGTCCGGAAATGAGATGAAGATCTGATCCGCCCTGCTCATGCATAAGACGAAAAAAGGCGTCGATTTTTGCCATTTATTTTTCTCCTCGGATGAATTGACTATCTTCTACCATTTTTCTTGCCGGAAAAGAATAAAATAATTTAACAAATGTAAATTTCATGGTCGCTTAGATATTTTTTTATCATCGTCCCAATAAAAAAAGTTATTTGTGAATATAGAAAAAACTCAATGATTTTGTCAACTCAGTAATCATATTAACAATTTCTTGACACTGAGACGAACAATAATATATGCTCCCCCACGTTTTTCCTGTTATGAATTTCTAAGGTTGGGGATGTAGCTCAGTTGGGAGAGCGCGGCGTTCGCAACGCCGAGGCCAGGGGTTCGAACCCCCTCATCTCCACCAAGAAAAAGATTCATTCCTGCGTATTGAAAATCCTGGCCAACCGCCACTTTTTGCGCTTCTTCCAGTTTCCTTTATGATAGACATAACTGGCAAGAAGCGGCAACGCTATGGTAGCTTCAGCGAAAACCATCTGTTCACAGGATGAATCCACTTTGCCCCAGGAGTTGGCTTCTTTGAGAGTGGAACTGGAGCAAGCGCCGTCACGCACATCGGCAACGGTGATTTGAACGGCGTATTTGTGCATGGGGACTTCCTTTCCCAGTATTTCTGCGCATACAACCGTGTCCTGGGCAAAATTCTTCGGAACGCCGCCGCCAATCATTAATAAACCGCTGATCCCTGCTTCTATTTTAATCATGGTTAATTCATGAAAATCTTTTACGGAGTCGATGGAAACATGGTTCTCCGGCCGTTCATGCTGGTGGAGAACAAGTCCGAAGCCTGCGGAGCTGTCCGAAAAGGCCGGACAGAAAATGGGAACATCGTGTTCATAAGCCGCTTGCACCAGAGAAAGTTTCTTTTGAGCGTGCTGCTGTAAATATTTTCCCATTTCGCGTATGAATTCCCGTGAAGAATAGGTACGGGGAGAAAGCGAGTTCGCTATTTTTTTGATTGCAAGATCGCAAGCCTGAAGTTGTTCCTCATCAATGAACGTGTCGTAAATTCTGTCAATGTAAAGCTTGCGCAGAAGTTTATCGTCAACAAAAGGAGTGCCCTGATAATGCCTGAATCCCAGGGCTTCAAAAAAATCCATATCGACAATCGAAGCGCCTGTGGCCACTATAGCATCAACCATTTTATTTTTTACCAGATCAACGTAAACCTGCATACAGCCGGCGGCAGAAGTGGAGCCGGCCAGAGTTAAGATAATCGCGCACTTTTTTTCTTTGAGCATGAGGTCGTATATATCGGCGGCATTAGCTAAATCGCGGGCGGAAAAGGACATCTTCTTCATGGCTTTAATGATTTTAACGGTATTTATGGATTTAATGTCAATGTGTTCCACTTTTTTATTCAATAGATCTTTCTTCTTCATTCAATTGTTACTCCCTTTATTTAAATACTATAGATGATCATTTGTTTTCCGGGAAAAAGAGTATAAGGAAGCGATGCTTGTATGTCAATAAAATATTGAGAAAGTAAATGGTTGTTTACGGTTGTTTGTTTCCGTTTTCTTTCAGAGCTCCCGGCAGGATGACCTCCCCAGGTTTGGTGATAAGATCCAGCGGTAGCTTCAGGATTCTTAACAAGGATTCGGCTACCGACTTGGTCAGGGCGCCGGCCGACATGGACGTAACCGAGGTGTCGTCCACCGGCCCGAGCACGTGCAGGTTGATCACAATGAAAGTTCCCTTTTCCCCGGTGAGTACCCAGCCCACGATGGGGATTTGGTTGATGGTCTTATCGAATGTTTGCAGCGGCTCAATGCCCATGATCGTGTCGATGTAATGGGTGCGGATCAGATACTTTCCCACGGCCGAGATCTGAAGAGAGTTGCTGTTCAGGTAGAAATCGTTGAAGGTCACCACCGAATCCCGGATGGTAAAGGTGGCGGTGATGGTATTGTAGGGGAAGCCGGAATGCAGGAAGTCGAATTCCCCGGTCATTATTATCTTATAGGGATTTAAAACCGAGAATATGCGGGATAAAAAATTGTACCGTTGGATATTGCCCGTGTGTGCCTTGAACGATACATCGCCATTCATAGAATCGTTGTGTCCCCATACGCGTCCCTGCAAATCCATTT
Organism: Deltaproteobacteria bacterium; assembly: GCA_026388535.1. Taxonomy (GTDB): domain Bacteria; phylum Desulfobacterota; class Syntrophia; order Syntrophales; family Smithellaceae; genus Smithella. The sequence goes on from JAPLJP010000088.1 coordinate 15,641, forward strand.
GTCCGTCCATCCATGGAGGTGTGGTTGGCCAGGTGGCTGTGATGAAGTTGGCAACGGGAACGTTTTGCAGATCCATATCCAGATTGTATTCAAACCGGCCGTCCGAATTTAAGATCACATTACCATTGACAGCTCCCGTTTTATCGGACAATTCCAAATTCGTCAGTTTGAGACCGGCAGGTCCGAGTTCCGCCAGAGCACTGCCTTTCTGGATGGATATGCCATTATAGTTTAGGTTAGTAAGTTTGAGCTTAACATTGCCTTGTAATTTTTTGAGCATGTCGAGTTCGCTCTTTGCGCCGGCACTGATCGTAAGTCTATCCACAACCAAGTCGCCTTTTAGATGCGGTATTTTATCCAGAGTGAGGGTGCCGTTCATATCAAGTGTCATTTGATCATGACGGATTTTTAAGGCCTCACTTGTGATCTTGTCGCCGGTCAGGGTGATAAGACCGTTCACGGTCAAAGGCTTGTCCTTGTATGTGAAGCCGGCCTGTCTGAAATCCAGAGTGCCGGTTATGTGGACATCCTCGTCCGCCGCAATACTGAGCTCACCGATTATATTACCATCCTTTGGTATAAGAGGATCCCCTTCGGCGGCTTGCAGATTGGCCATATCCACTTTCCCGGTCACCTTGATATTCGCCTGGCTACCTCTCCGGGATATCTGTGAATGGAGTACATCCGGGTTCAGATTCACAGCCAGATCGGGGATTTCAAGCCAGGTCTGGGGCGCAAAACCGGCCTTAATCGTGCATGTGCCAGTAATCTGACCATGTTTGGACATCAGATGATGGTTGAAGAGATTGATTTCCTGCGCAATGAAGGTCATGTTTCCTGCCAGATTCGGCCATTTTCCTGAACCGGTCATCTGAACGGATGCCTGTTTGTCCAAACCAAATGAATCGGATGCCGGGAACCCATGGGCCTTGAGGGCAAAGGTGAAAAACTGGTGCTTGAGCGGTTCTTTCAGGTTAATCTCCAGCGTGTCGATGGCGGTGTCGTTCAGTGTGCCCGCAAGCTGTATGGTTACCGGATCGCCATACTTCCTTGCAGATGCCTTGCCGGTAAAATGTCGCAAGCGGGTCTTACCCCAGAACATGCTTACATCCGTGAGGGTGACGTTTCCTTTTATTACGGCGGTGTCGGTGATGTCTTGATAGTAGACCCATACGATACCCTTTATTCTGCCTGCTTCAACCGTGTTTATGGGATCGAGCAGCCGGCGCACCTTTGGCGGGACAACACAGGCCCTCCAGGTTGATACAAAATCGGAGACGGGCATGTTGGCGTCCACGGTCACCGCCACCCTGAATCCGTGAGATACGATATCCGGGAATGTAACATTGACCAGCCTGATGCGTGAGGCGTTCATTATACCGGTCAAATCTTTCAGTTCGATCGTGCCCTTTTCAATCGAGAACAGACCGGTCACACCGGTCGCGCGCAGGCCCTGACTCACGCCGAAACTCTGGCCGTTGATGCTCATGCTCACCTGCAAATTTTTTAGACAAGTACGCCAATCGGTCGTTTCGTCGAGCGTGCCTTGATAGCTAAGAAACTTTACTTGTGAACGGCCGCCCCGGATATTAACGGTGAGCAGTTCCTTAAGCCAACCCGGGAATTGTACAGTGGGTAAGGCGTCTACCATATCCTCATAGCTGAACTCATTCGATTTGAGATTCAGGTCGATGTGCGCTTTGCGTGGATCCTTAATCCCGGTAAGCTTTGCCGTGCCCGTGGCATTGATCAAGGAAGATTTTAATACCACATTATCTATATCCAGAGTTTCCTTATTGCCGTGGGCATTTATGGTCAGTGTGGCTTTGCCCAGAGACTTACCCCGGGACAGTTTCAGGTTTTTCCCGGCTACATCCGCAGAAAATTCATATCCCTGCTCATTTTTCTTGAAGACTACATTCAGGTTCGATATGCCATTATATCTGGTATCCAACCTTGACAGGTCGATGCCACTGGCTATCGCATGACCGCGCCAGGTGCGTAAAATATTGGCAGCGGAGATGGTGAGAGTGCCGCCCAGGGTATCGGCATCCAGCTTGGCCTGCGTGTTGCTCAGGATGCCCCGAATATTGAACACATCCACGACATGGGTCTTGTAGATCATCCGGGCGCTGCCCTGTTCGATTGTGATTGGCGGGAATTCAGGGGATTTTTCCTGTCTCGTGCTCTTTTCAAAGTCAATGGTGAAATGGGGATTCTTGAGGGTCACGTCCTTGATCTCAATACGGCCAAGGAGCAAATACCAGGGCAAGAAGTGCGCGGTCAGGCCATCCGCCTCCATGGTATAGCCGTCGTTGCCGCTCAGGGTAATCTTTTCCAATGTCATCCGGTGCTGGTTCAGGATATCTATCTCGAAGTTCTTGATCACAATCTTTCTTTGAAGCTTGGCCTCGAGTGCTCGTTGTACCAGATTGCGCAGTGCCTCGGGCCGCAGATAGGCATGGTAGATGGCCATACCCCCTATCACGACTATCAGGAGAACCCCTACGGCTATAATAATCTTCTTTGTGCGAGTCTTCATTATTTACGTCTCTTCAATAGCAGCAGAATTGCGCGCTGATGGCGATTCTTAAAATGAAAAAACATTTTTGTTAATTTTTCTTTAAAACCGGATGTCTCTGCGCGGCCATGCGGACAATAAGGCTTGCCATTCGCGCATAACTGATACCTGCTTCTTCGGCGGCGCAAGCCATGCTGGCGTCATTGCTGATATCCGCGTTGGGATTTACATCCAGAACATAAAAGATATTGTCCCGCAGTCGGATATCCATGCGGGCGTAATCCCTGCATCCTGTCGCCCGATAGGCGTTTTCGCAAACCTGTTCCAGCGCGTTTTTTTCTTCACTTGTGAGCGGGGCCGGCAACAGGGTTTCGATCTTTTCGTAATGTCGGGAACCGGGAAGAAATTTCGCTTCATATGTGCAAAGTCTGTCTTGCGCGTTGCCGAAACAGGAAAAATCCATTTCCGCCGCGGGTAGCACAGTTAATGTTTCATTTCCCCAGACGGAGACGTGGAACTCGCGTCCGTCAATAAAATCCTCCACCAGCGCCGGCTGGGAATATTTATCCAGAACAAAGGATATGCGGTTTTTTAAATCCGCTTGATTCAGCACCACTGATTCGGGTGTAATGCCAGCGGAGCAATGCTCATTTTGCGGTTTGACAATTGCCGGAAATATTTCCCAATCCTGTGGCTTCGGGGAATGAAAAATCTGCCATGCCGGCGTGGGAATCTTGGCTTCATCCAGAATGACTTTTACGCGGTATTTATCATGCGCGAGGGAAAGAGCTTCTGAATCAGCTCCAGTGAAGGTAAAGCCCATCATTTCCAATTTTTTGGCCACAAGCCATTCACTGTGTTCTATTCCCGGAATTTCTTCACACCAGTTGAAAATTATATATTCAGCAGGATCGAAAGGACTAAGATGACCGGCAATATCATCGTTCGCGACCGGTACAAGAACCGTAGGATGCCCCATTTCTCTCAGAGCGTCGCCTAGTTTTTCAGTCTGTTTGATAACTTCGTCTTTTTCATCTCGCGTCCATTCCGGATTAACATTGTAAAGCAATACTACCGGAATTTTTACGGGCTCTATTTCTAAAGACACCAAACGGCCTCCTTAATGGAAATTTATCCTTAACTTAACTAAGATTTTTTCTTAAGCATAATTTGCTTGCTAAAGTTGGAATTGTAAGGAAGCAATGCGTGTATGTCAACAAAATACTGATAATATTTTCAATTATGAAAAACTTGCTTTTTCATAGAAGTTTATTTTTCCATATAGATACCGGCAGATACTTTTTGAATTGTTGTTGTTAAGATATCAGCAATATAGTATGCAAAATGTTAAGATACCTTGTTGTTCAAAATAGAGGCGAAAATCCGTTGATAAGAAAGCCCATCTGCTTATAAGTAGAAACGATTAAAACTTCATAGGTTAATTGATGGCTCCCATCGTTGTGTTATTGATATTCGCGTTTGTATTTTTTTCTATTGGTCCTTTTGGATCATTTCCTCTTAATGATGATTGGGCTTATGCGCTGGCGGCTTTAAAAACTTCTGAAAATATAATGATACCGCATTTGGCTTGGACTATTCCTCAATCACCCTGGGCTATTCCCCAGATCATTCTCAGCGCGATATGGATTAAAATTCTCGGCTTTTCCCATTTCAACCTTAGAATTTTAACATTTCTTATCGCTTCTGCCGGACTTTGGGGCTTCGACAGGATTTTGCTTCTACAAAATGTGAACAGATACACACGAATTCTGGCGGCGCTTTGCTTGATTGGATTTTCCCCCTTCCTTCCTCTTTCCGCCAGTTCAATGTCTGACATTTATTTTTTTACCTTATGGATTTATGCCTGTTTGACTTTTGAACTTGCATTCAGGACTGACAAAGACAAAATATGGATTATTGGTTTTCTTTTAATACTTCTTTGCTCTCTGGAAAGATTGTTTGGGATTGTAATTGCTATCGCGGTTCTTATTTACAGTTGTTTCTTAAAATCAACTTCATTTAGAAAACTTGTTCTGTTTACCGTTTGTTCTCTCTCTATTATTGGCATAATAGTGGTAATCTGGAACCATTTCCCCAGTCCTTTAAAAGAGCCGCTCTTGCAATATCCAAGCATTAAGCAGCGCGTCGGTAATTTCTTTTGTGTATTTCTCTACCTGGGAGTGGGCGTCCTTCCTTTCGCGCTTGCTTCTTTGAATTGGAAAGTTAAAAAATTTCCTTATGGCCTCATTGTTGTTTTCTTTTTATTTATATTAGGAACATGGTTGATAGCGCCTTGGAATTTTCGTACAAATATTTCCGGCGGAACCATGCCGTTTTTCGGCAATCTTCTATCACGCTACGGATTTTTCATGCAGGACGAAGTTCTGAATGGTTTCCGTGAAGCAATGTTTGGAGAATGGTTTTGGAAGCTCTATACTCTTATCAGTATTATTGGAGCTGTTTTTATCTTAGGTGAACTTTGGCGGTCAAAACAGAATTGGTTGAAGAATTGGTCTTTCACAGGAATTGCTTCATTATTGTATCTGGCAATCATTATAACTACCCGCAACCCGTTTTTTGACCGCTATCTGCTCCCGGCATTTGCCGGACTTCTGCTTTATCTTGCAACATCACTTCCAACTCCTTTATTTAAGATCAATCGTATTTGTTCCATTACAGGAGCGCTTTGCCTTATCTTCTTCTCGACACTGGTTACTCAAGATTACTTCCGCTGGAACGAGGCAAAATGGACGGCGGCTAATTGGGCAGTGGCGCAGGGATATTCGCCTCTCACAATTGACGGTGGTTTTGAATGGAATGGGTGGCACCATTTTAATAATACAAAACAAAATGAAAATCAGTTTCCTGCAAAAATCATCATTTCGTTTTCGGAACTTAACGGTACGTCAGCGCTGAAAGAATTTTCTTACGAATCATGGGTTCGTAAAGGTTCTATTTACTGTTTACTTATAAAATAAGCATATTTTATGTACGATTGAAGACCATTCAGAATTAATTTCAATCTTGTTTTACCTTCCAATATCTGGTAGTTCACAATAAAGGATTGGTCCTATGAAAGAAATACTTACCGTTTCACAACTCAATAATAATATTAAATTTATCATAGAAGAAACATTTGATTTTCTTTTGGTGGAAGGTGAGGTTTCCAATCTTCGGCGGCCGCAATCCGGTCATGTTTACTTTACGCTGAAGGATGATAAAAGCCAGATTAAGGCGGTTTTCTTCCGTCAGTTTGGTGTGTATGAACGGCGGACTAATTTTGAACTGGAAGAAGGTTCAAAAGTTTTGTGCCGGGCGCGCCTGAACGTTTATCTGCCGCGCGGAGAATATCAGCTTGTTATTGAATCGATGGAACCTCTTGGTGTTGGCGCTTTACAAAAAGCGTTTGAACAACTGAAAGCGAAGCTTTCCGCGGAGGGATTATTTGATGAGAGATATAAAAAAACAATACCTTTTTTGCCTGAAAGAATCGGCGTCGTGACTTCGCCTACCGGCGCGGTGATCAAGGATATTTTAAATATAACAAAAAGGCGTTTTCCCCTGGCGGATATATTAATCGCTCCGGCGCGGGTGCAGGGTGACGAAGCGGCCGCTGAAATAATTCAGGCTCTGCGTAATTTGCAGTCTTATGGAAAAGTTGATGTAATCGTTATCGCCCGTGGCGGCGGTTCTCTGGAAGATATCGCTCCTTTCAATGATGAGACTCTGGCGCGGGAGATTTTCCATTCGTCAATACCAATAGTTTCAGCGGTTGGCCACGAAACGGATTTTACCATTTGCGATTTTGTGGCTGACCTGCGCGCGCCCACACCTTCCGCCGCCGCGGAACTGATTGTGCCGGAATGGATGGACTTGATAACGAAGATCAATATTATTAAACAGAGGCTGATATCCGGTTGTTGCCGCCACCTGAGAGATAATAGGGATCAGCTTGCCGGATTACAGGAAAGGCTCAAAGATCCGCGCAGGTTTCTTGTTAATTTGCAAATTAATCTGGATTACTTAAGAGAAAGACTCAGAGCGGCACTGCATCATAAAAAACAAAATCTATATAGTGATCTTCGGCAACTGGATCTCCGGCTCCGGCATCAAAGCCCGATAATGCAAATCAATGAAAGAAAGATTTTGTTAAACAATGTTCAAAAAAGTATGTTTGTAAATTTTACATATCGCCTGGCGGCGCTCAAAGAAAGGCTCCAGAGGGACTCGGCTGTTCTGGAATCTTTGAGTCCTCTGGGAGTTTTACAAAGGGGGTACAGCATTACTCGCAGTGTTGCCAGCGGCATTATTGTCCGACAGGCGGTTGATTTAAGTATAGGCGAGGACGTTAATATCCAATTGGCAAGAGGCAATTTTAACGCTAAAATAGAAAAAATATCACAGGGGTAATTATGGCAAAAGAAAAATTTGAAGACGCTTTGGAAAAACTCGAAGATATAGTGAGAAAAATGGAAGCCGGCGATGTGCCGTTGGATGAAGCCTTGAAATCTTTTGAGGAAGGGATCAAACTTATTCGTTTTT
>JAPLJP010000108.1 GCA_026388535.1 Deltaproteobacteria bacterium
AAAACCCTTGAAAACAAGATTAACAACATCAATTGCCTTTTTTTCCGTCAAGTTTAACTTAGTGCTCAAAGTTTCAATAAGACCGGACTTGTTCATAGACCCTCCTTAATACTAAATGCAACAATGAATTGCTAAATGATAATATGTGTTTGTTTTCTCTACCTTAGAGTTTATTATTTATTTTTTGACGAATGTCAAGAAATTTTTGTCTGCTCTCATTTGCCGTATTATCAAGCAATTGGTTTATTTCTTTTCCGGTTAAATGACGCCACATGCCTTCCTTCAAATTACCCAGTTTCAAATCACCGATCGCGTCGCGAACAAGGACTGCCACCCTGAAACCTAATGCTTCAAAACCTCTCCTGATGATTCTATTTTTCCCCTCTCTTAGAGTAAGCCGCAACCAGCAGCTTTTATCATTAGTCTTTTCTATTTTGACATTTTCCGGCTTAAAAATTCCGTCAGACAACTTAATTCCTCCGGCAAGCTTTGTTAATTCCACTTTGGACAAACGTCCCTGAATTTTAACTCTGTATATTTTGGGTTTTTCAAAACGGGGATGCTGTATCTTCTGGGCAAAATCGCCGTCATTAGTCAAAAGCAAAAGCCCCCGGGATTCATAATCAAGCCTTCCCACAGGATAAACCCTTTCCGGCACATCACGCACCAAATCCGCGATTGTCGGCCTGTTTTGAGGATCATGAAGAGTGGTAACAAATCCAGCCGGTTTATGTAGTACAATATAATGTTTTATTTTTTCTACAGAAATAGTTTTACCGTCAATGCGTATAATATCCTTTGCGGCATCGGCTTTCACGCCCAGCTCGTTTACCACAACATTGTTAACGCTGACACGCCCGTCGGATATCAGTTTTTCCGCGTGGCGCCGCGAGACGATACCGGCGGCCGCAATAACTTTTTGCAAACGTTCTTTCATAAATCGGAAATATCTTCGATTGTTTCTTCTTCTACGATTTCTTGTTCCACGAGTTCCTGTTGCTGATGAAGTTCTTTCAATTCCCGTAAATTCGGCAAATCAAGGAGATCTCTCAGATTAAAAACTTCCAGAAATCTTCTGGTTGTCCCGTAAATAATGGGCTTGCCGGGCACGTCTTTGCGCCCTACAATGCGCACAAGTTTTTTATCCAAAAGGCTCTTGAGCGGTCCTCCCACATCTACTCCGCGAATGCTTTCGATTTCGGATTTAACAAGGGGCTGCTTATAAGCGATGATTGCCAGTGTTTCCATCGCCTGCGGAGACAATGAATGAGGTTTTGTGCTTTTGAGTTTCTTTACCCACTGTCCAAGTTCAGGACTGGTGCGGAATTGAAAACCGCCGGCGACTTCCTGCAGGCAAAGTCCACCCTGCCGTTCATTATATTCCAATACCAGTTGATCGATGATTTCTTTAATTTCCGTTTTTTCAACTTCCGGAAAGATGACACGAATTTTTTCGGGCGACAACGGCGTGTCGGAAGCAAAAATCAGAGCTTCGATTACTGCCTTAACTTTTTCCATTTATGACTCCACGGCCGGAAATATCCGGATAACTCCAAAAACCGAAGTTTGATAAGCTTTAATCATTCTCAGTTTAATTAACTCCAGCAAAGCTAAAAAAGTGTAGATGATGCGGCGGCGATCTCTTTTTTCCTTGAGTAAATCTTCAAAAGTTAAACTTTTTGTCAGGGATAACTGTTCCATAATATTATTAATTATATCAGTAAGGGATAATTTTTCCAAATCAATTTCCATAAGTTCTTTTCTATCAATCTGGGAAACTATACGATGAAAAGCTTCTATAAGCTCAAAAACATTTACCTCCGTGAGCTCTTCCTCATCTGTGGTTGACTTTTCAACATCTTCGGGTAAAAGAGCCGCGCGGGTAAACACATCTCTCTCCAAAAGAGGTCTGCTTCCCAGATTTGCTGCGATTTCTTTGAATGTTTTATGTTCTAAAAGCTGTCTGACCAGTTCCGCACGGGGGTCTTCTTCCTCTTCCGGCTCCTCAGGAGCGGGTAAAAGCATCCTGGACTTGATGTGAATAAGGGTTGAAGCCATAACCAGATACTCACCGGCCAAATCCAGATTAAGAGCTTTGATCATTTTGAGATATTGAAGATACTGTTCGGTAACCAGGGCTATGGGAATATTATAGATGTCAATTTCGTTTTTCTTTATCAGATACAGAAGAAGATCAAGCGGACCTTCAAAAATATCCAGTTTAATGGCGTAATCTGTTGTTTGTTCGTTATCCATAAAATTTATCGAGAGCGCAAACCGCGAATTTCAATTTACAGACAATCAGATGTTAACCGCGGCACGGACTTCATCCATTGTTTGACTGGCTACCTTTATCGCTTTTTTGTTACCCTCATCTATAATTGAGTTAATTTCATTTATATGGTTTGTATAGTAATCTATGCGTTCGTGAACAGGTTTTAACTCTTCCGCAATCCGTTGACCCAGCATTTTCTTGCAATCAGTACAACCGATGCTCGCTTTTCGGCAAGCCGCATCAATCTCTTTCACCTTCCCCGGCTGGGAATACAAACCATGGAAAGAGAAAACATTGCATATCTCGGGATTTCCCGGATCGCTCTTCCTCATCCGCTGAGGATCGGTAAACATGGAAGAAACCTTCTGCTGTAAAACTTTTCCTCGATCACCGATACAAATAGAATTGTCATAGGACTTGCTCATTTTTCTCCCGTCAATCCCCAGAAGTTTAGGCACGCTTGTCAAAAGCGGCTCAGGAACAGGGAATATTTCCTTATAAAGAAAATTAAAACGCCGGGCTATCTCACGGGTGAGTTCAATATGAGGAAGCTGATCAACGCCTATGGGCACTCCATAAGCTTTGTACATAATAATATCTGCCGCCTGCAGTACCGGATATCCCAGAAAACCGAAAGTGGATAAATCCTTGGTGGCCAGTTCGGATTTCATCTCTTTATAAGTGGGATTGCGCTCCAGCCAGGCCAGTGGAGTAATCATGGAAAGAAGTAAAAACAGTTCGGCATGCTCTTTGACCGCTGACTGCACAAAGAGAGTGCTCTTTTGAGGATCAAGACCGACGCT
>JAPLJP010000131.1 GCA_026388535.1 Deltaproteobacteria bacterium
AGGATAACAAAAGAAGAATAAAAGCGGCGCCGGAAAATACGGCCATCCGGTAACCCTTCCAGCTTATGGCCAGACGCTGATGCAGAAGGAATCCGTAAATAATCCAGCCGGCAAACGTCCAGATAATTTTAGGATCAGTCATCCAGCCGGACTGCCAGCTTAATTCCGCAAAAACAGCCCCGGCAATAATACCCATACTCAAAACCGGGAAACCCCACAGCAGACAGATGTGATTAATCCTATCCAGATCATTAAGCGACGGCAAAAGCCTGCTCATCTTGCTTAATTTTTGATGCTTCAGCATTCTGTTTTGTATTAAGAACATTAGTCCGGCACAAGACGCTATTATAAACAAAGCTTCTCCCATGATGACACAAAACAAATGCACGGCGGTCAGCCAGCTTTGCAGATTCTGAGGCAGAAGAGATTTGCCTGAAGCCTCTCCGGCGGCGGCAATCATGAACAACAGGATAAAAGGAGAAATGAAGGATCCCAGTATTCTGGTTTTGGTTTTAAATTGCAGGGCCAGATAAACCGCGCTTACCGACCAGGCACAAAGGGAAAGAAAATCTCTGGAGCCGGGATTAATAAGCACTTCTGAATTGATGACAGCTAACAGTAAATTAACAGTCAGAAAACCGAAGGCGACGGCCAGAATCCAGGTGGAAATTTTGGCCAGCTTTACTTTTTTAATCAGGAGAGAAAACAAATAACCAACTGTGCTTACGGCGCAGAGAATGAGAGCAATTTTAAACGAAATCAGTTCCAGATCAATTAAACTCAATTTCGACCTCCTCCCCGGTAATTTTTTTTACAATCTCCTTCACCTTTTTTATGTCTTTATCTTTAATGGAATCCAGGATACCCGCCGCCAGCAATGTTTTAAACCAATCCTTGCCGACCCCTGTGTTTTTTCCCATCCGTAGGCGCAAGTTTCCTAAGATATTCAGTAATGTTTCATATTCCTTGCCGTATTTTGATTCCAGCTCTTTCCGCAGATGGCGGGCAAGAGCAGGGCTTTTGCCGCCCGTGCCTATCGTAATTGCCAGATCGCCTCTTTGCACAAGCGAGGGCAGAATAAAATCGCACTTTTGCGGATCGTCAACAATATTTACGGGAATTCCTTTGCCGCGCGCATCAATCGATATTTGGGCGTTGGTTTTTTCATCATCAGTCGCCCCGATAATCAGGGCGGCCCCATCTATCAAGTCGCCCGAATATTGGGCGACAATGTGAGCAATTCCTTTTTTTTCTTTCAGTTCGGCGAGTTCCGGCGAAAGTTTCGGGCTGATTACTGAAACTTTAGCGCCGCAATCCAGGAGCCGTTCGGCCTTTCTCGCGGCAACTTCGCCACCGCCGACGATGACACATTTTTTGTCCCGAATGTCCAAAAAAACCGGATAATATTTCAAGCTTTCCCTTCCCGTAACAATATAATTTTTTACTCAAGATTTAATATTACGCCATTCCTAAATCAAAGATGATATCGAGGCGGCAGTGAAACTCGAATTACAGTCACGCAGCGAACTGTAATTCGTTAGTTGAACTGTCCCGCTTCAGCGGGACTAGGCCCCATGTTTCGCATACGTTGAGGAAGCCGACAACGACGTCAACAAAGATAGCGCTTTGATTTATATATGGCGTTAGAAAGCTATCACGAAGGTGGGCATTTTTCAAGAAAGGTTATTGCCATCAATAATCACGAGAGCAACTGATTTAAGGAAGAAAAAGCGCTTTGGTGTCCTTGAAAAACTATGTCTGTGGGCTGTTCAAAAATGTTTAGATGCAAGGCGCGCAAAAAACTGAACCGCGAGGCGTATATAAAAAATACGTTGAGCGGTGCGGTTTTGCCGCGCAACACAGCAGATGAACGTTTTGTAAAGCCTTCGGCTTTTTCCGGCAAGGAATGTGTCAATTCACAGTTGCGCCTCCCTGCGGGAATGCGCTCCCGGTCAACAGCCCCACTTATTCGGAGAATTCCACTCTGTTGCGCCCACCATTTTTGGCTCTGTATAAAGCTTCATCGGCACGCGAAATAGTTTTATCAATATCTTCTTTCATTCGATGCTGGGCCAGACCAATGGAAACCGTAACTCTGAAATCATGGCCCAAGTCCGGAAATAAGCTATCTTCAACGCAGGCGCGGATACGTTCAGCAAAAACTTTCGCGGCCTCAATATCTGTCTGGGTAAGCACAATTAAAAATTCCTCTCCGCCATATCGTCCGCAAAAGTCAGTTTTGCGCAAAACACTGCGAATAATGGCAGAAAATGTCATCAGCACATTATCACCGGCCTGATGCCCGAACGTGTCGTTAACATTTTTAAATTTATCAATATCCATCATGACCAGAGAAAAAACAGCGCCGGTTCGCGTCGAGCGATTATCCTCGAATTCAATGAGCTCCATCAGATGGCGGCGATTATAAAATCCTGTCAGATCATCGTGGATCGCCATTTCCCGAATCTTTGTCAAGGATGATTGAAGCTTTTTCCGGCTGCTGCTCAAATCCTGGCGGAGTGAGCTTACGTTGGCTCCTATAAAAGAAACGGAAGCCAGCACGACAGCCAATCCGAACCACTGGAAAATTTCAATCTTAAGTATGATGTCCTGAGGACGAAAAACTTCCAGCAGAAAAATATCAATCCCATATGTCAGAAGAATAAAAGCGCTGACTAATAAAAACTTTCGGAAAAAAAGGCGAAAAGTGCCAAACAAAATCACAAGAATATACAACGCGAAAAAGATTGCTCTGGCTTCATAGACAAAAAATATTCCATACATTACAACAAGACTGGCTAAGCATATTTGGAGAGCAGTGAGACTTGGATCGGACATTCGCAGATTGAGACCGCTACGAATTAACATATATAAAAAAACATTGATCAACAGAATTATAATCCATCCTCCGTAAATCACCGACAATTCCACAAAGCCCACTAGATAAGCGAAAGAAGAAAGAGATAGAATGAATAGATACACGGATAACGATATAAAGAAACGGCGAAGGCGCAGAGCCTGCCTGGGATCATCTTTTGGTATGATGGAAAAATCTTCGGCCAATATTGAAAGATCTAAGGCCATTTTAGATATCTTTTTTTTAATTCCGTTGATATTCAAAGATAGGCTTTTATGAACCATATATTTTTTGAAAAAATTCGTTTTAATAAATTACAGTTAGTGAAAAATTTCCTATATTTAAATGTAATCACAAAAGCATGTATAATACCATATTAAACTTGGGACTCATTATCAGTGCGTGTCAAATCCCGCTCCGTCGCAAATGCCCCCAAGGTGACCTTTAGGTTATTCAGGGTACTACGCTTCGGGCCTCTAAAAGGTGATCACTATCCTACGTCGCTTCGCTCCTGGGGTAATTCCACTTACGCTGCGAATCCCACGTCGCTTCGCTCCTGGGATAATTTGACTTACGCTTCGAATCCCGCTCCGCTTCGCTCCGGGGATAGTTCCACTAACGCTTCGAGCATCGCTTCGCTCACTCTCAGCGAGTGTCACTAAATATAGTCCTTCGGCCATTGTATCTTTCGGTATCATAATATTTTTCTACATCAACCAGTTTTAATTTATTGATAATTCCCTCCATCGGAGCAGTGGCAATTTCTCCTTGTTCCAGACTGACCATGCATCCAAAATCTCCCCTGACAATCATGTTGACGGCGGCAATGCCGAACCACCTGGCCATCAGGCGGTCATAGGCCGAAGGAGTTCCGCCCCGCTGAAGATGGCTCAAGGTAATATGACGCGTTTCAAAGCCCGTCTTTTTTTCAATCTCACCGGCAACATAATTGGCAATACCTCCTACCGAGACATGTCCGAAATCATCAATATGGCTGTCTTTCAGGAATTCCTGCCTTCCTGCAGGTTTGGCTCCTTCAGCAACAACAAGGATGGAATAGTTTATTTCCCGGCCTCGCCGTTCGTGAAGAAGTTCAAAGACCTTTTCCATATCAAAAGGATGTTCCGGTATCAGAATTATGTAAGCCCCGCTGCATTCACCGCCGCGAAGAGCAAGCCAGCCGGCGTTACGCCCCATGGTCTCAACCACAAAAATACGGCTGTGCGAACCGGCGGTCGTTCTCAGGCGGTCAATTTCTTCCATGATAATATTAACCGCCGTGTCGAAACCCAGTGAATATTCGGTCCCGGTGAGATCATTGTCTATTGTTTTGGGAATGCCTACCGTTTTGATGCCCAGCTTGTGCAATTTATAAGCGACACCCAGGGTGTCTTCCCCGCCGATGGCGACGATAGCGTCAATGCCGAGCTTTTTGATATTATCGAGCAACTTTTCTGAACGGTCATTTTTCGGATTAAAGGGATTTGTTCGCGATGTTCCCAGATTTGTGCCGCCATAACGATCCCATGCCCGAACGATCTCTTCGTCTAAGGGTTTGATGTACCGGGCACAGCTTTTCGTATCTGCGGGATCAACTTCGATGATACCCTTCCAGCCTTCAACAAGACCAACAACTTCAAATGACACGGAACGGTTCGCCGCTATCCGCGGATCAAGCGCACTTTTTGTGATCCATTTGATAGCTCCGTTCAGACCGGGACAATCTCCTCCGCCTGTCAATACAGCTATTTTCATTTTCATATTTTTTCTCCGGAATATTGAAAATTAATAAGTTTTAACCAGGTTTGTCAGGGCATTATCAAAGGCATCTCGCTGGTTTTTTATAAGAAAAACTTCCCCCCATGTCAACAACATATTACACGGAAATTTCCTCCTGTTTTTATTATAAGTTTGTTCAGGGTGCTTGAAATATTACGCAAAAGAATATATACGTATTTAAAACATAAGAACAGGATTATTCATGACGGAAAAAGACCCGGAAAAATGGATAAAGATCGATATGTCGGCTCCTCAGGAGCTCATGGACGCGATGGGGAATTTTCTTACTGAAAACGGCGCGCAGGGCGTGTTTCAGGAATCATTGACTCCTCAAAACACTGCCGCGGACTTTCCGGAACCGGTAATTGAAGAAATACTCAAGGCCTATTTCCCGCAGGACAACCGCAGTGAAAAACGGCTGGCCGCCCTGCAAAAATATATCGACAGTCTTTACGAAATATTTCCTGCCTTGGAAAAACCATCTTTTACAACCGAAATCATCTGCGACCCCGACTGGGGAGAGCAGTGGAAAAAATTTTTCCAGCCCATAAGGGTCAGCAACAACATAATCGTCAAACCAACTTGGGAAAGATACACGCCGGCCAGCCGTGACATTGTGATTGAAATTGATCCAGGCATGGCCTTCGGCACCGGCCAGCACGCCTCTACCAGAATGTGCATCGAAGCGATTGAAGATATAATAATGAAAGACCGCTCGATCAAAGAATGGAAGGTTTTGGACGTTGGTTGCGGCACTGGCATACTGGGCATCACCGCCGCCAAGATGGGCGCTCAGGACGTTATCTGTGTGGATATTGATAAAAAGGCTGTAGAAATTGCCGGTGAAAACGCGGCTATTAATAATGTAAAACCATTCTTGCGCGTTCTGAATAAAAATGCCGCCACAATTGACAAACCGCGCAACTTGATTATCGCCAATCTTACTTCCAATTTGCTTTTAACCCTTCGCCCGCACCTGATTCAATTGCTCTTGCCGGAAGGATATATGATTATTTCGGGCATAATCGAGCAGGATGCTAAAAATATCGAGGAACAATTTTCCGCCGATCCTCTGACACTCCATAGAATGATAACGGAAAAAGAATGGGTCTGTTACGTGCTCAAAAAAAATCCGCGAATATTTAGCCCCGTCTGAGTCTGAAACAAAATTTTATTAGGATTATGAATCTTGACCATCCCCCGAATATACAGCCCTGATGCATTGGAAAATAAGAAAACCTGTGAACTGGGAGCGGACAATTTAAAATATTTGAAACAGGTGATGCGCCTGAAAAATGGTGACAGAATTAATATTTTTGACGGTTTCGGCCGTGAGTTTGAAGCCGTCATTAAAAGCTATTCCACAAAAACAGTTTTGATAGAACTGGGAAAAATAATTACGGCGGCAGACAAGGGAATCCGCATCACACTGGCGCAGGCCATTCCCAAGGCAAGAAAGATGGATACCATTGTAAAAAGTGCCGCTGAACTGGGCGCGGATGCGATTATTCCTTTTGATGCCGAACGCTCGGTCGGTCATATTGTCGAGGAAAAAAGTTCTTCAAAAGCAGCCCGTTGGCAAAAGATAGCCGCGGAAGCGGCGCGCTGTTCACACAGCAGTCATATAACGAAAGTCTCTCCAGTTTCATCTTTTACGGATATGATCTCTTCAGCATCAAGTGATGCCCTCCGATTAATTTTCTGGGAGGAAGAATCTCAAAAAACTATTAAAGATATTTTGAATGATGAAGCCATCGCCGCCATAAAAGATTTTTTTATTGTCGTCGGACCGGAAGGCGGTTTTTCCAAAGAAGAAGTAATGATGACAAAAGAAGCCGGATTTCTTTCGGTCAGCCTGGGCAGGCAAATCTTAAAAGTGGAAACGGCGGCGGCGGCGATAATATCCATCATCCAATATGAAAAAGGCATCTTCGGCCAGAGATCACAGGAGGTAAAAAATGACCATTTATAAATACGCCGGGTTCTGGCGGCGTCTGGGAGCTTACACCGTTGACAACACAATAATCATTTTTATCTTTATTATTCTGGCTGCAATCGCGGCGGCAGCATTTTTCTTCGGCGCTATTTCCGGAAATAGTAAAGACTTTATTGCCGATTTGATCAATCCTGAACGTTATTCTCCAATTATAATTTTTACATGGTTATTTTTTATTTTCCTCAACATTGCCTATTTTACTTATTTCCACGGCGCGACAGGCCGGACTCCGGGTAAAATGCTTTTTGGTTTGCAGGTTGTTTCCACAGAGGGCGCGCCAATTTCTTTCGGAATAGCTTTTTTAAGAGCGGTAGGTTATTTTGTCTCGGGGATATTTAACATTGGTTTTATCTGGGTTGCCTTTGACAAAAGAAAACAAGGCTGGCACGATAAAATAGCCGGTACGGTCGTTATTATCAGAGAGCCGCAAAATGAAACCGCAGGCATATCCATTTCCGATAATACCCCTGTTTTACCAACTTCACGATATGAAGAAAAACAAGATGAAGCCTCAAATGAATCAACGGCTCAACCACTCAAACCATCGGAAAATAATAATAATTAGACGGAGAGAAGCAAGGAAAAACGACTAAAAAAGACCTTGACAAAAGAAACCTTATTCTATAGACGGTTGCATTACTTTCAAGGATTAAATTAATCCGGTGGGCCGGTAGCTCAGTCGGTAGAGCATCGGACTGAAAATCCGAGTGTCGACAGTTCAATTCTGTCCTGGCCCACCATAAAACAATATGCCCTCCCTAAAAAGAGGGCTTTTTTAATCTATCATCTCTCTAGGCGATTGAGCTGATGTCTATGACGAAACAAAAAATGAAAATTATGCTGATCAATCCTCCCAACTGCGGACGAAGCATTCCCGAGGAGGAATACGGCATCACATCGCTCAAACAAATCTTCAAGGGAGAACCTTTCCATCTGGAAGTTCTCTCCGGACAGATGGAAACATGCATGTACGCAGGCGCGGTAAAAAAGATGACGGCACACTGGTCGGCTGGCGTCAGCTTGCTTCTCTGGAAGAAGCTCTGGCCAACAACTATTTTGCCCTTAAACAGGACACCGAAATTCTCAACAAGGAAGTCGTCAAAGTCTGCGTTGATCTGGGGCTGGCACGCGCAATTGAAAAAAGAAAGATTAAAGCGGAAGAGATAGATTGGTTCCTGCCCCATTATTCATCGGATTTTTTCCGTGGCAGAATTTATCAAGCCATGGAAGGAATTGGTTTTAAAATACCTTACGAAAAATGGTTTACTAATCTGGCTTACAAGGGTAATACCGGATCCGCTTCCATTTACGTGATTATGGAAGAACTTTTTCATTCGGACAAATTAAAGGAAGACCAAAAGATTCTCTGTTTCATACCGGAGAGCGGCCGGTTCTCCGTCGCTTACATGCTATTGACGGTTGTTTGAACTTACCGTCAGCTTCACAATATCTTCGAAGAAACAATTATTTAATAAATCCCACAAGTAGCATAGCTTAATAACATTTATTATTTAACTTGACAGGTAAGGTTTTTTATTCTGTACTGCCGGTCATAATTCTATTGAACTTAACAATTTGGAGAGATTGATAATGATTGAAAATCCCCTGCATTTACTTATGAATCCACAATCCATCGCAGTTGTCGGAGCAAACAATATCCCGACAAAAATGGGCACTGTACAGGCGCTGAGTATTTTAAAAGACGGCTATAAGGGCAAGTTTTTCCCTATTCATCCCAAAGAGAAAAAAGTTTTAGGATCTAAGGCTTACGCCTCAGCGGAAGATTTGCCCGAAGTTCCTGATCTGGCAATGCTGATAGTTCCCGTAAAATCAGTTCTTCCTATTATCGAAAGTTTCGGCAAAATCGGCACGAAAAGAGCAATCATTGTAACTGCCGGTTTTAAAGAAACAGGAGCGGCCGGGCAGAAAATGGAGAATGAGCTCAACGAAGTGGCGCGACGCTATGGAATGCGTTTTGTAGGACCAAACTGTTTGGGCATAATCAATTCTCAGATTTCCTTAAACACAACCGTTTTCACTATGGATAAAGAGCCCGGCCTGCTTGGCTTTGCCTCCCAGAGCGGCACCTATGTTACTCAAGCACTTCCTGCTCTTAGAAAAAGAGGAATTCGCTTCAGCAAAGCCATTAGTTTAGGCAACGAAGCCAATATTAATATTGTTGATGCCCTGGAATATCTGGGAGAAGACGTACAAACAAAAGCTATTATTCTTTACATTGAAGGAATCCGCGATGGACGGAAATTCATAGAAGTTGCCCGTAAAATCACGCCGCATAAACCTGTGCTGGCCCAATACGTAGGCGGCTCCGTATCCGGAGCCCGCGCAGGTCTAAGCCACACCGGCGCCATGGCCGGGCCCGATTTTCTTTACAACGGCATTTTTAAACAAGCCGGTATAATCCGTGTGGATTCCGTTGAAGACCTCTACGCCAACGGTTGGACTATGGCCACCCAGCCGCCACTGAAGGGTAACCGTGTCGGCGTTATGACCAATTCCGGCGGTCCCTCAACAACCATTTCTTATATCTGCGATTCGGTCGGTTTGGAAGTCCCGCGTTTTTCCGAAGGCCTGCAAAAAGAAATTAGAAAACACATTGAGCCGCACGCTTCCGCGGCCAATCCCGTGGATTTAACATTTGACGTGGGCATTCAGAAACTCGCTATAACTATACCGGAAATCATGATGAAGAGCGGCGAGGTGGACGCGATGGTTCTTCACGGCGTAATGATGACCGGTTATATGCGCGAAATCTATCCCCACCTTAAGGAAATGACCGGAAACATTTCACTGGAAGAATTTTTAAAATTTTCCCAGCCGGTTGTAAAAGAGGCTTTCGAACTGCCTCGTAAATACAACATGCCGTTTCTGATATCTTCTTTTTTTGATGAGGATGACTGTTACACTAAAGGATATCAGGACAGCAACATTCCTGTTTTCCGGTTTCCGGAAAAGACAGCTATCGCGCTGGGCTGTCTTTATCGCTATAAACAAATCAAGGAACGCGCCCTTCATAAAGAAATTATCCTGCCTGAGATTAATCAGTTGGCGGTAGATATTATCCGAAAAGCGAAACAAAACAAACAAAAGGCTTTGAACGAGCACGCAGCCAAAAAATTGCTTTCCTGCTACGGCGTGCCGGTAACAAAAGAAGAGCTGGCTTCAACTGAAAAAGAAGCTCTTGCCGCCGCCGCAAAAATCGGTTACCCGGTGGCACTGAAAGCCTGCAGTTGGGAAATCATGCACAAAAGCGGCAAGGGGCTTATCGCTTTGAATGTGGAAGACGAAATCATGCTTAAAAAAGAATTTCAGAATATTCAAAAAAACGCTGGAAAAGCTGTGCCGGTGCTGGTGCAGGAAATGCTGAAAGGAAATCGTGAATTTCTGGCCGGTATGACGCGTTTTGCCGGATTCGGAGCGTGCGTGGTTTTCGGTTTAGGCGGAATATTTACGGAAATTTATAAAGACACAACGCTTCGCACGGCGCCGCTTGCCGACGCAGACGCACGGGAGATGTTCGCCGATATCCGTGCCCGAAAATTACTGGATGGATTCCGAGGAATGCCGGAGGTTAAAAAGGAAAAGCTCTCTCAAATAATTCAAGCGGTGGGAAATGTTTCTTTACTGCATCCTGAAATAGCCGAGATTGATCTCAATCCCATTATCATCAATGGTGCCAAGCCCGTTGTCGCTGACGCGTTGATTGTTCTGGAGAGCAATCCGAAAACTTAAATCTTCTTGCCGGATTTACCGGCTTTTTTGAACATATCTCCCAAAGTTCCCATCGCGTTTGGCGATTTGGCGATGTAATTGCGGAAGTCGTCTTCATCGCCCGCGGCGGAAGTATCCTTATCGTTTCCGGCCAGGTCCAGTGAAATTTTTCTGTTTTCGCGGTCAATCTTTTCAATCTTCACTTCTATTTCTTCGCCGGTTTTAATAACATCACCGGAGTGTTTAATCTTTTTGCCGCGCGCGAGTTTGGAAATATGCAAAAGCCCCTCCACTCCATCTTCCAGCACAATAAAAGCTCCGAAATTAGTCAGGTTTGATACCTTGCCCTTCAGCAAACTCCCTTCATTATACTTTCTCACAAAACCATCCCACGGATTAGGTAAGGTTGCTTTGGCGGACAAAGTGATGCGATTATTTTCCCAATCAAGATTTATTATGACAGCCTCAACCTTGTCACCCGGAGAATAGAGCACCTTGGGATCGTCAACTTTTCCCCAGCCCATCTCCGAAACAGGCATAAGAGCTTGGATACCGCCAATATCAACAAACGCGCCGAATTTCTGCACGCTGGCCACAACACCGCTTATGGTCATTCCCTTTTGCAGAGAATTTTTAAGCACGGCGACTTTTTCCTGTTCCATTTTTTCGAGAAGAGGACGGCGGGAAAGAATAATATTGCGCCCGTTTTCTGAATATTCAGCAACGACAAATTCAAATTTTTTGCCGATGTAGGAAGCGGCATCATCTATTTTCCGGACATCCATCTGAGAATAAGGACAAAAGCCGCTGACATTCGCGTTCACCCTTACTGAAAAACCGCCCTTGATTTCCTTCTCTACCGTTGCTTCCACGGGAATCTGAGTTTCGTAGGCTTTAAATAGAAAATCATCAACGCTCTTGCTTGTCAGTAACTTGGTTGTAAAAAGCTTTTCCCCGTGGCGTGAAGAAAGAAAATAAGCCGTGATGGGATCGCCTTCTTTTACAGTGAGGTTTCCGTTTTCATCCAGAAGTTCCTTCTTATCAAGATAACCTTCGCTCTTCGCCCCCAGATCCAGAAATACCCAGTCCGATGTAATTTTTACGATAATTGTATCAAGTCGTTCCCCCGCGGAAAAAAGCCGGGGAGTAAGATTTGTTTCATTAAGTAATTCCGAAAAGCTCTTTGTATCTTCCATAGATATTCCTCTTTCTTAAATGCTGCGCTTGGGGCGCACGATTTGGTGCTCCGATAACATAAAAAGCTGGAAATTTAAATAAATATGTACTATAAAATAAAACTTAATATCTAAGGGGTTAAAATACTTATGCGTTTTGAAATTTCCCGCGGCGGCAGCGGGCTGACTTATGAAATCCGCAATATCGTTCTTATCGCCAACAAACTTAAAGATTTGGGCGTTAATATAATTTGGGAGAACATCGGTGACCCGGTGCAGAAGGGAGAAAAAATTCCCGGCTGGATGAAGCAAGTTCTCACTGAGATAATCAAAGACGATGCTTCTTTCGCTTACTCGCCGACAAAAGGCGTGGACTCCACAAGACAATTTCTTGCCGACCGCCTCAACAAACGCGGGAAGGTGCAGATTACACCCGAAGATATAATTTTCTTCAACGGTTTGGGCGATGCCATAGCGCGCGCGTACAGCTCCATTCAGGTTGACGCCCGCATGATTATGCCGGAGCCGACCTATTCCACGCATTTCATGGCGGAGGTTTTGCACGCGTCTTTCCCGCCCAACACCTATCGCCTCAACCCATACAACGGCTGGCATCCGGATATGCGTGAACTGGAACAAAAAGTAAGAAGCCACAAGGCGATTGTCGGAATTCTGGTTATCAATCCAGATAACCCCACCGGTTTTGTTTATCCTGAAGAGACGCTCAGGCAAATCGTGCGGATTGCCAAAGAAAACGATCTTTTCCTTGTCTTTGACGAAACCTACATTAATATTGTTTTCAACGGCAAAAAGACCGTGCCGCTTTCCGATATAGTCGGCGATGTTCCGGCAATCAGTATGAAGGGAATTTCCAAGGAACTGCCCTGGCCCGGCTCGCGCTGCGGCTGGATGGAAGTATACAATTCCGGCAAGGACCCTATTTTCGACCGTTTCATTAACACCATACTGAATCAGAAAATGTCGGAGGTTTGTTCCACAACTCTTCCGCAACTGGCGATTCCCAAGATAATGACACACCCCGAATATCAAAATTATCTGGATGAGCGCAAAAAGCATTATGAGAAACTTTCGCATATCGCTTACAACATTTTAAAGGACGTCCCCTGCCTGATGGTCAACAAAAGCGACGGTGCGTTTTATATGACAATTGTTTTCAATGAATCCGGCCTCAACAGCAATCAGAAACTTCATATTAAAAACCGGGAAATAAGAGAATTCGTGGAAAACCTGGTCAAGGAACCCATAGAACATGATAAGAGATTTGTTTATTATCTTCTGGCGGCAACAGGTATCTGCGTTGTTCCGCTGACATCATTCTTCACATCATTACTCGGCTTCCGTATGACATTACTGGATAAGGACGAAGCGGAATTTGAATATGTCGTAAAAACCATCGCCGAAAAAATTACCGAATACATTAATTCGTCAAACAAGAGCATACAGACAGCTATCAATTTATCTTAAGCAAACGCCTTATTCGTTTCGACGTACAGAATTTGCTTAGTTGTGTTGTTAAAACAAAAAGAGCAGAAGGTTTGTGTTGCACAGCCTTCTGCTCTTTATTTAGATTAATGTTATTTTTTAATCATTATCCCGCAGCGCTACGCGCCTGGGATAATTTCCAATAGCCTTTGGCTATTGGATAATTCGTCTTACAAATTTCACTACACTACGCTTGTGAAATTTGAGTCTCATTACCACTGACGCTTCCTATAGTCAGCGAGTGTCATTAACTAATAACGGCCACCACCGCCGCCGCCACGGTTTCCACCGCCGCCGCCGCTTCTCGGGCCTCTGTTGAATCCGCCACCGCCGCCGGGACGTCCGCCGCCACGATTTCCGCCGCCGCCTGCGCCGAATTCTTTCTTCGGTCTTGCTTCGTTGACAGTGATTGCTTTTCCGTCAAGCATGCCGCCATTGAATTTCTTGATTGCTTCCGCCGCGCCTTCTTCCGTTTTCATTTCGACAAAGCCGAAACCTTTGGATTGGCCAGTAAACTTGTCTTTAATGATTGACGCGGTTGCAACTTCTCCTGCTTCGGAAAAGTTAGATTTAAGATCATCATCCGTGACCTTATAAGATAGATTGCCGACATACAAATTTTTGTTCATTTTAATCCCCTTTCTTGTTAGTTACTTCTTTTTTACCTTCATTCCCCGATGGGGCCCCACAAAGCATCAAAATCACCCCCATCCGTCTCCCGGTTGAGAAGGAAGGAAAAAGTGAGGGGCTTGTATGCCTTACTTCTGGAGCTTTAAAAAAGCTCGTTGCCGCTGAAAGCGAAAAACCACCAACACTCCGGAGAGCATGGTGGTTGTGTCTTATCTATTAAGAAAGACTTAACATTCTATAATATAAACACACTTAATTTTGCTCGTGTTTTTACTTGGTCACACTGCCGTTTAATAGTCAAGAAAAATTTTTTGCGGCATAAAACATCATTTAATCAACCTGCGGCGCATTTTGAAAATAGCGAGGGGAAACATAACGAGGCAGAAAACAATCAAGTAGCTTAAACTTATCAATAATTCTGAATTAAATAAGCCGAAACTCAAAGCCCGGACAAGGTTGACCAGATGAGTAAGCGGCAGAACAAGAGCAAAATATTGCGCCCAGACAGGCAACCCGGTTATGGGAAAAAAGGTGCCGCTGAAAAGAAACATCGGAGTAATGAATAAAAATACCGGCAGATTAAACAACTCTATTTTGCTGACCATACCGGTAAAGAACATGGCTACGGAGCCAAAGGCAATACCGCCCAGAAAGGCTACAAATACAATTAATATTCCCGCCGGATAGCTCACTAATCCGAAGAAACTTATCACTGTCAGCATTATAATCGTGCCGATTACCGCTTTTGTCGCTCCCCAGACTATTTCGCCGGTTATAATTTCTTCGGCGTTGAGCGGAGTGGCCATCATGGCGTCAAATGTTTTCTGGTAATACATCCGCACAAAAGAACCGTAAGTGTTTTCAAAAAACGCGTTGTTCATAATATTTATCGCCACAAGTGCCGGCGCGATAAAAAGCACATAAGACACTTCTTTTGAGGCGTAACTGACTCTGCCAATCATGCCGCTGAAACCGATTCCGAAAGCCAGAAGATAGAAAAACGGCTCCAATAACGGCGGCAGAAAGTTGATCTTCCAGCTTTCGCGGTAGACCGTAAGGTTGCGCTGCCAGATACGGATAAAACGTATGGAGATATTGAAGTTCATTCCCTCAGTTCCCTTCCGGTTAATTTCAGAAACACATCTTCAAGAGTCGCTGAGCGCAATATGCATGTTTTATGGCTAAAGCGGCCGCAGATTTCCCGGTATAGTTCGTGTCCGTCTTTGGCATAAATAATCAGGCGATGCCCCAAGTCCTCCTGTCTTTCTCCGCTCGCCCGGGAAAACGCGCGCAAATCATCTTCCGGTTCCGCGACTTCAATAATATCGTTTCCCGTATATTCGCTAATCAGGGATTGAGGCGATCCCTGCGCCAGGATTCTGCCCTCATCCATAATTACAAGCTGATCGCAGAGGCGCGACGCTTCTTCCATATAGTGAGTGGTAAGCAAAATTGTGATGCCTTTCTTTTTCAGGCTTTCCAGCTTCTCCCACACCTGATGGCGAGACTGAGGATCAAGCCCTGTTGTCGGTTCATCCAAAATCAAAAGTTCGGGCTGGTTAATCAGGGCGCGGGCGATAACTAGTCTGCGCACCATTCCTCCGGAAAGTTCCGTGGCGCGCGCGTTTTGGCGCTGTTCCAAAGCGAAAAATTTTAATAACGACAACGCCCTTTCACGGGCGTTTTTTTTATCAAGGTCAAAATAACGGGCGAAAACTTCAAAATTCTGCATCACGGTCAGATCAGGATCAAGAGTGTTCTCCTGCTGGCAGACGCCGATACGCGCTTTAATAATTCTGGATTGTGTTTTTATATCCAGTCCGAAAACAAAAAGATCGCCCACGGTAATCGGAGAAAAGCCGTAAATCATTCTGATGGTGGACGTTTTTCCGGCGCCGTTCGGGCCGAGAATGCCAAAGCATATGCCTTTATCAACGCTAAAAGAAATATCATTTACCGCGACAAAATCGCCAAAGGATTTTTTTAAATTACGGACAGCCACAATTGGCTGAGTGTTATTAATTTCGGACATGAGTTTCTCGCCTTACAATTCACATAAGGTTATGTTAATCATTGTAACATTGTCAACAAAAACAAACTGCACATTTTTATGTTTGACGAAATACATTCCTTTTATTATATTTACGTGGAGAATGAGCAAATATTCTGTTATGCTTTTAACAAAATCTAATTTATCTTATCCTTAAAAGGGAGGGTTAAACTATGGGTAAATCAAAAGACGTGAAAAAAGATTCAAAGAAAAAACCTGTAAAGTCCGCCAAAGAAAAGAAAGAGGCCAAGAAATTAAAGAAGGCGGCTAAAGCCGGCATGTAATTGGCAGAAAAGATAGCAGAAAAACTGTTTCACCGGAGACTGGTTAAGAAAATTGTTCTTTAATCCTCAATCAACAAGGATAAAGGGTGGTGTTTTTTCAGTTATGTGGACATTTGACCGCAACTGATATCTGCTAATTTAAATTTGTTAAAAAGGATTTCTAATGAAAATTAAATTTATCGGAGCGGCAAAAGAGGTTACAGGTTCCTGTTTCGTTATAGAAACAGACAAAGCAAGGTTTGCGGTTGATTGCGGCATGCATCAGGGCGGCGCGGAAATAGAAAAACGCAATTGGGACGTTGATGTATATAACCCGGCAAAGATTGATTTCTTTCTTATCACTCATGCTCATATAGATCATTCGGGATTGCTCCCCCGCATGGTGCAGAATGGTTTCCGCGGTCCTGTTTACGCGACCGAGCCGACAGGAGAATTAATCAAGATATTACTCCTGGACAGCGCCCATATTCAGGAAACAGAAGCAAACTGGAAAATGAAAAAAATGCAGCGCTACGGCAAACTGGAAAAGATTCTGCCGCTTTATTCAACAAAAGACGCCGAAGCTGTCGGCCCTTTAATTAAAACTAAAACCTATAATGAAACATTCAGCCCCGCAAACGGAATAAAAGCTAACTTTCAGGATGCCGGCCACATTTTGGGCGCGGCCATACTGGAATTATTCATCGAAGAAAACGGAACATCCACAAAGTTAATTTTCTCCGGCGATATCGGCCGCCGTCATCAATTGCTGATGAAAGATCCCATTACTCTAAATGAAGCGGATTATCTTTTTATGGAATCGACTTACGGCGATCGCAATCAT
This sequence comes from Deltaproteobacteria bacterium, assembly GCA_026388535.1. Taxonomy (GTDB): domain Bacteria; phylum Desulfobacterota; class Syntrophia; order Syntrophales; family Smithellaceae; genus Smithella. Next base: position 16,827 of record JAPLJP010000131.1, read on the forward strand.
AAAGGCGAAGCCGACAGTTTAAATGAAATGGCCGAGGCGATTAAGTACAGTTATTCCAGAGGAGAAAAAGTAATCATTCCCGCTTTCGCCGTGGAAAGAACTCAGGAAATGCTTTATTCGCTTTATCTTCTTAACCGTGACGGAAAACTGCCCAAGGACATGCCTGTACTTCTTGACAGTCCGCTGGCCATTAAAGCGACGGAAATATTCCGTCGTTACCGTTCCTATCTGGACGGGGAAACACAGAGTCTTCTGAAAAAAGGCGAAGATCCTCTGGATTTGCCGCAACTTCAGTTTTCTTCATCAACCGAACAATCCATGCAAATCAATGACATGAAAGGTTCGGCAATTGTCATTTCCGCAAGCGGCATGGCCAACGCCGGGAGAATCAAACACCACTTGCGGCATAATCTATGGCGTCCGGGAGCAAGCATAGTTTTTGTCGGTTTTCAGGCGGAAGGCACCCCCGGCCGTAAGATTGTGGACGGCGCAAAGACAATTAGAATTTTCAATGAAGACATCGCCATAAAAGCCAAAATTTGGACCATTAACGGTTTTTCCGCTCACGCCGGACAGAGCCAGCTTCTGGAATGGCTGGGTAATTTTCAAAACAAAAAAATGCCTGTATTTTTAGTTCATGGCGAGCTTGCCGCGCAAGAACAGCTGGCTTCCATGATCAGACAAAAACTGGGCTTTGATGTGACGATTCCCGAATATTTGGAAGAAATCAGGATTAAAGCCGGCACTCAGCCGGAAGAATTAAAACAGCCGCAGGCCGTAAAACAGCCGGTTAGCCTGTCTCCGTTGCTGGCCGATTTGAAAGCGAAAATTGATTACATCAACGATCAAATGGGAAAGATTCAATCTCTGCCCGAGTCCAGGCAAGCCGAAGTTCTTGATCTGCTCAGGAAGGCAAACCTGAACATTGATGAAATAAAACCTCGTTTGTAATTTGCGCGGCTTGTGAATCAAGAGCTACGGACTTTATTTTTTCCGTCCGGGAATTTTTATATCCGGATGGAAAATCAACGCCATTATTTCGATGGCGTCAAAAACGCGCGGCGACGCCCGGCTGATCAGGTCAGTCTTTATTGGAAAAATTTTATTGTTCTTTACCGCCGGTATCTCTCCGAACTCTTTCCAGAATTTTTTTACTGCCGCAAATTCTTTATCGTTGGCCATGGGCGCGAAAAGAATTATATCCGGAGCTCCCGCCATTATACCCTCGGCGCTGTAACGGGGATAACGCGCGGCATCAAGACCAGCGATGTTAACGCCGCCGGCCCGACCGATTACTTCATTGATTAACGTTCCCCTGCCCGCTGTAATCACCGGTTCCAGACCAATCTGAAAAAAAACGCGCGGCTTGCTTTTGTGCTGTATTTGAGCGGTGATATTGTTCAATCTCTTTTGAAGGCTTTCAACGAGTTTTACGGCTTCCTTTTCCCGATTTGTAATTTCACCGATATGTGAAATGCTTTTCAGGATGCCGTTGGTATCAGAAGGATTTGTCACATATACAGGTAAGCCGATTCTTTCCAACTGCCGCACGGTGTCCTTCCTGTTACCGTCAGCGGTGGCAATGATTAAATCCGGTTTCAGGGAAACAATCTTTTCTATGGAGGGATTGGTAAAACCGCCTATTCGCGTTTTGGCGCGTGCCGCCGCCGGCCAATCGCAGAAAGTGGTTACGCCTACGATTTTTTCATCCAGACCAAGCGCGTAAAGTGTTTCCGTGATACCGGGAGCGAGAGAAACAATTCTCTTAGGCGTTGCAGAAATATTCACACTGCGGCCTATTTCATCGGTCACCGTGCGAGCGCAGGATATTTCCTGACAAAAAATCGTAAGAATAACAATCAGAAAAAATCTTAAGAAATTATTAGAGCTGATTAATTTTTTGCGCATATTTTCCGAGCGCGCCTCCCTCCAATCGGCTATAAAAATAAATTCTAATCCATGATCTTGTAATGAAAAGAAGCTATTATATTCAAGCGTGACAGATTATAAATTTCCGGTAATGGTTCGAACGGCGCAGCAGCACGAACAACACTTACAGCGCCGTCATCAAGTTGTGCGTATCCCGACGAAGATATGAGGGTTGCCCCGGCAAGATTGCCGTCGGCATCAACGGACATTTTTACTACAACATTGCCCTCTTCATTTCTTTCGTAAGCTTTCTGGGGATATTTCCAAATATGGATAATCTTGTTTTTTATCTTTGCCAAATAAGAAACATATTTGATATCGAGACTGCCCAGATCAATTGTCTCTTCGCGCCAGTCATCATCGTTAACGCTGACTCCCTTTTCTTTGCTGGGTTGAGCCAGTTTTATTTTTTCCTTTGTTTTGATTTCTTTCTTCGGCGCGGGCTTTTCTTCCGGTTCGGGTTCTTTGATGCTTACTGAAAATATTTCCACCGGCTTGATATTATCTCGCAAATCAATCATACCTGTTACCGCGAGCAGCGTCACATGGATAAAAATTGATGCTATTACAGGCCATAATATGGCTTTTTTTGAGTCCATGTTTTGTTTTCCCCGAATTAAACCGGGATACTTTCAGTGATTTAGCGCCGTAATCATATACAGCATTTACCACAAAATCAACAAATTGAATTCGGTTAAAGACGGGAGCATCAGAAATAATACTTTTGAAAAAAAATAAAACAGGCAGGATGTAAAACCTGCCTGTTTTGAAAAAATCTAATGTTTTTTTGTTTATTCGATATTGGCGCTGACAACAGAGGCAATCTGCATCATGTCAATGGTCTGGCCTTCTTTCAATTTCGTGAAGTCAACAACCTTTCCGCTCGAGGTTTTAACTTTGGTGTTATTAAATATTTTGATTAATTTGGCATCAGCCACAATGTTCTTTCCCGCGTTTTCCGGCTTGCCGTTGACTGTTTTGGTCTGCAATTTGTTTTTCTTGATGTAATCCCACAGTTTCTTTGTTATCTCCGTACGGGGAAGAGCTTTCGCTCCCAGCAACTCCGCCAAATCCGCCTTTAACTTTACTGGCTTACTCAATCCTTTTGCTTCTGACATAATCCTTGCCTCCGTTCTTTAAAATTTTGTTGGTATTTTTTGATCAGATATTACGGGATGAAGTATAAGAACTTTCTGTTTTGTATGTCAAGGAAATATTAAAAAATAATTTGATTATTGAAAAACTCTCTTTTGTGTTAATTTACAAACAAAAAGGTAGTATTATTTTATTGACACAATGCTCTTCTTCTTATACTTCAACATCACAAAGCAGAACGTTAACAGGTGCCATGAGTTTAAGGAGAAAGATCATGTCAAATCAGGGTATTAAAGACCATGCAGCGAAACTTCCCAGAGGAAAAGCGCTGCTTCATGACCCCTCTCTGAATAAGGGAACCGTCTTTAACGCGACCGAACGAGAAGTTCTTGGTTTGCAAGGATTGCTTCCGCCGCGTATTTTTTCTCCGGCGGAGAGGGCGCGGCATGTAATCAATAATGTCCGGCGAAAATCAAACGATCTGGAAAAATATTTCTACCTCACAGGATTACAAAACCGCAATGAAAGTCTGTTCTATCGAGTCCTGATTGACAACATGCAGGAACTGACCCCCATTATATATACCCCGACCGTCGGACTGGCCTGTCAGGAATTCAGCACGATTTTCAGCGAACCACGCGGCATATTCATCACAAAGTACGATCGCGGCCGCGTAAAAAAGGTGCTGAAAAACTGGCCGCGTAAAAATATTCGCGTCATTGTGGTCACCGATGGCGAACGTATTCTTGGGCTTGGCGATCTCGGCTCAAACGGAATGGGAATTCCTATCGGCAAATTGTCGCTTTATACTGCTTGCGCGGGCATTGACCCTAATGCCTGTCTGCCGGTTATGATAGATGTTGGAACCAATAACCAGGAACTGTTAAACGTCCCTGATTACATCGGCCTGCCTGAACCGCGTTTGCGAGGAAAGGAATACGACTCGCTTATAGATGAATTTATGACCGCGGCTACGAAACGATTCCCAAATGTCATGATTCAATTTGAAGATTTCGGCAATCTGAACGCCTTTCGTCTACTGGAAAAGTATCAAAACAAATACTGCATGTTTAATGATGATATGCAGGGAACCGCCGCTGTCGCGCTGGCGGGGTTGTATTCCTCGCTTAGAATTACCGGCGGCAAACTTTCCGGACAGCGTCTTTTGTTTTTAGGCGCGGGCGAGGCCGCCATCGGTATCGGCAATCTCGTTTCTTCGGCAATGGTTAAAGAAGGTCTATCGTCAGAGGAGGCGCGCCGTAACTGCTGGTTTGTGGATTCCAAGGGCCTCGTCGTCAGCAGTCGTAATGATCTTCCGGAACATAAGCGCCCCTATGCCCATGACTATCCTTTTCACAAAGACTTCATCTCCGCGGTCGAGGCCGTTAAGCCAACCGCGATAATCGGCGTATCAGGTCAACCCAATACCTTCACGCCTGCGGTGCTTACGGCAATGAGCAAGATAAATGAACGGCCGATTGTCTTCGCGCTTTCCAATCCGACATCTAAGGCTGAATGCACCGCCGAAGAAGCTTATCGCCATACAGACAAGCGAGCCATTTTCGCCAGCGGCAGTCCCTTCCCTGATGTCAATATTGACGGCCAGACTTTTGTTCCGGGACAATCAAACAACGCATATATTTTCCCCGGTGTCGGATTAGGAGTGCTCGCCTCGGAGGCGTTTCGTGTTACGGATGAAATGTTTACAGCCGCCGCCAAGTCGCTGGATGAACAGGTTACCGCGGATGATTTGAAAATAGGACGCATTTATCCATCGCTTTCGCGTATTCGCGACGTATCGGCCAATATCGCGCTGGCCGTGGCAAAAGTCGTTTTCGCGCGGGGACTTACCGCGATGCCGGAACCCGCTGATCTGCTCGGCCATATAAAATCAACCATGTACGAACCGACCTTTCAGGAATACGTTTAAACGCGGCTTTGATTTTTCCGCTAGATTTACCATCGGAAACAACTATAAATTCCATTCCTTCAATTTTGTAATCAATATTTAATTGACATACAAAATTGTTCTTCCTATAGTTCAAAAATGAACAGCTAACAAAAAATAATTTCGTCGAGGAGAGAGACTAAATGATCCAGCAACCGGGTTTTGACAATGAAAAATACATCAAGGAACAGACAACCGAAATTCTCAAGAGAGTTGATCGCTTTAACAACAAACTGTATCTCGAATTCGGCGGCAAACTTTTATATGACTACCACGCCGCCCGCGTTCTTCCCGGTTATGATCCGAATGTAAAGATGCGCCTCATCAGAGAATTGAAAGACAACGCTGATATCATCCTCTGTATCTACGCCGGCGATATTGAAAGGAAAAAAATCCGCGCCGATTTCGGAATCACCTACGACGCGGACGCGTTAAAACTAATAGATAATCTCAGGACATGGGGAATCAATGTATTAGGGGTCGTCATCACACGTTTTGATGAGCAACCCGCCGCCATAATCTTCAAGAACAAGCTGGAAAGACGCGATATCCCCGTTTATACACACCGGTTCACCAAGGGTTACCCGACAGACGTGGACATGATTGTCAGCGATGAAGGTTACGGCGCCAACGCCTTTATTGAAACAAAAAAGCCTCTGGTTATCGTGACCGGGCCGGGACCCGGAAGCGGAAAAATGGCAACCTGCCTTTCTCAGTTGTACCATGACTACAAAAGAGGAACTAAATCCGGTTACGCCAAATTTGAAACCTTCCCTATCTGGAATATTCCGTTGAAACATCCGGTAAATGTGGCTTACGAAGCGGCTACCGCGGATATAAGGGATTTCAATCTTATCGACCCCTTTCATCTTGACGCCTATGGAGAAAAATCTGTTAATTACAATCGCGATGTGGAAGTCTTTCCTGTTCTGCGGAGAATTCTGGAAAAAATTACGGGAGAACCATCATTTTACAAATCTCCTACGGATATGGGAGTTAACCGGGCTGGTTTCGCTATTACAAACGATGAAGTCACGAAAAAAGCGGCAAAAATGGAAATAATCCGTCGTTACTTCCGCTACAGATGTGAATATGCGATGGGATTTTCCGATAAGGAAACTGTGCAACGCGTTGAACTTTTCCTCAAGGATTTTAATCTTCTGCCGGAAGAGCGCTCTGTTGTCACACCGGCAAGGGAAGCCGCCGGAGTGGCTCCCAAGGAAGCGCGGGATTACGAAAGAGGCAATGAAGGCATATTTTGCGGCGGCGCACTGGAATTGAAAGACGGAACAATAATAACAGGGAGCAATTCTTCCCTGATGCACGCCGCAACCAGCATGGTTCTCCACGCTATAAAACATCTGGCGGGAATTCCCGACAAGATAAAACTATTGCCGCCTCATATCACCGATTCGGTAAAAAATCTAAAAACTGAAATCCTTGATGAAAAATCGTTGAGTCTTGATCTTGAAGAGGCTCTCATAGCCATCAGCATCAGCGCGACAAATAATCCGGCAGCCCAGCTGGCGCTGGAAAAGCTAAGAGAACTCAGAGATTGTGAAGCACATATGACCCACATTCCTACCCCGGGCGATGAAGCGGGACTCCGAAGGCTGGGCATTAATCTGACAACAGACCCGAACTTCTCAACCAATGATTTATTTATTACTTAGAAAAATTTGAAGCTCTTCGCGGCAAAAATAATCTTCGATTAATAAGTAATAATATCATTCAGTGCTGGATCGCTTGCGCCGCAGCAAGTTATGGAGAATGTGTTTGCCACCGAATTCATATCCGACGACAAACATCTTTAATAACTATTAAGTCATATAAAATACTCAAAAAAGGTTAAGGGGGCTGTTGCCCCCTTAATCACTTTTTAAATTATTAAACAGATAAATGCTAAAAAGCGCGGACAGGCCGAACTGGAAGAACATAGCCCTTTAATGTGCCCGTCTGGGCGCCATTGGAGAAGTCTTGGGACCAAACATCCCAAGTATCGTATTCAGACGAGCTCCAATATCTCATATCAGTGAACTCGCCCCACCTCGTCGCATCTCTTTGTGCATATAATTGAGCTAATTCATCTTTTGAAGGTAGAAACCAGTCATCCAAGTTGCCTCCACGATAATCTCTGCATAACTTAGCCGCACTTTTCTGGTGTCCGGTTTGCGCTATAATAAAGTTACTATTCTCATATCCTGTTCCTATTGCAGTTGAAGTTTTACCATTTAAAGTTGTCTGGGTTACTTGAATTACAGAACCCCATTCGTCCGTTCTAGTATCTCCTTCTATCCACACGTATGATGGATCTCCAGTTGATGACGGATCTTCACTTAAATACCAATCCGGTGGCGCCATTTCTAAACCATGCGAGCCACTGGTACCGCCACCGTCTATGTAGAATACCTTGCCAACACAACTCGGACCTGGATCACCTATGGCAAAAGTAGAAGGTGTTGACGGGGGCGCCCAAGTCCATCGGGCATAAACTGTAATATCGCCCGTAACGGTTGTACTATCAGTAAACGGTGTAACACCATCAGCTTTATACCAACCTGCAAAAGTATAGCATGGTTTTGTAGGATTGGCTGGCCAATTAACAACACCTACTGTGCCGGGCACCGGGATAACATATTTCTGGTCTACAGCGGTTCCGCCTTGACTATTAAATGTTACTGTCTTTCCGGGAGTAGCAGTCCATTGGGCATAAACTGTAAGAGATTTAGTAGTTGGGTCTGCTAGACTTGTTACATTTGTGACGGCAGTGAACGCAATACCGCTGCCGTTTAACGCTGTGTTCCAACCGGTAAGCCGTTTAACGCTGTGTTCCAACCGGCAAAGGTATATCCACCGGTATTGGTCGGTGGTGCCGGGAATGATGAAACAGTATTTGCGGGTAGGGTTATTCCTCTGCTGGCATATACTGTTGAGGCATCTTTGTTGAAAATTACCCGATAATTATACCAATAGGCATAAACTGTTATATCCTCATTAACTTTTGTATCGGCTGTAAATGATGAACCATTGCCGCCTCTTTCTGTCCACCATCCGCCAAATTTATATCCGGACATTTCTGGATCGGACGGTAACGCGTCAACGGTGGTCGCCGGGGCTGTTACCGTTTTGCCGGTTGGATTTGGCATTTTCGTTTCGCTCTGGTTATTATTGAACTGACTATTAAAGGTTACTGTGTAAGTTTCTGCTGGAGTACTAATGGAACCTCCGGATGGTGATTTGTCGGCGCAGGCAATAATAGCAACGGTGGCGGTTAAAAGCATTAAAACAGAAATAATCTTTACGGGAATTTTCATATTTCCTCCAAAGAACATGCGGTTTATTAAATGTATTATATGCTATTTGTCAATAATTTTATTCCTATTACTTAATCCGTGAATGTTTAATAATATTAATTTTATTGTTATATTTTTGACGTATTTTTAGGAATCTGCTTTTAAAATGAACAGGTTTTTGTTAGAACCACCAGCCTCTTCATGCGACAAAACAGATTGACAAAAAAAACCTTTTAATTAATAATTTTCCTCCTAAATTAAGGAGGATAATATGTCCGTAAAAATTGCCATTAACGGCTTTGGAAGAATTGGCCGGCTTGTGTTCAGGGCCGGATACAAGAATAATGATGTAGAATTCGTGGCCGTGAATGATCTCGCCGACACCAAAACTCTGGCTCATTTGCTTAAATACGATTCAACTCACGGAATACTGGATGCCGAAGTTAAGGCCGGAAATAATTCAATAATTGTTGATGGAAAAGAGATAAAAACATTTTCCATCAGAGAGCCGGAATCACTGCCATGGAAAGACCTGGGCGTTGACGTTGTTCTGGAAAGCACCGGTAAATATACAGATAAAGCCGGCGCTGGAAAACATATCGAAGCAGGCGCTAAAAAAGTCGTCATTTCTGCCCCGGCAAAAAATCCGGACGTGACCTTTGTTCTCGGCGTCAACCAGGAAGTTTACGACAAAAACAAGCATAATATTATCTCCATGGGATCATGCACCACAAATTGTCTCGCGCCGATTGTCAAGATATTACATCAGGAATTCGGCATTGAATACGGTCTGATGACAACAATCCATTCCTACACCAATGATCAGGTTGTCCAGGATGAACCGCACAAGGATTTAAGGAGGGCCCGCGCGGCCGCTCTTTCCATGATACCTACCACTACCGGCGCGGCCAGAGCGATCGCAGAAGTAATCCCGGAAATGAAGGGAAAGCTTGATGGATTGGCTATCCGTGTGCCGACACCGAATGTTTCTTTAGTTGATTTTGTGGTAACACTTTCTAAAAATACTGACAAGAATGAAATCAACGATAAGTTCAGGGAATACGCAAAAGGAGCCATGAAAGGCATCCTTATGTGCTCAGAAGAGGAACTGGTTTCCCGCGATTTCAACGGTAACAAACACTCTTCTATAGTGGATATGCCAAATACAACTGTCATCGGCGGCAATATGGTGAAGATTCTCTCTTGGTATGACAATGAATGGGGCTTTTCCAACAGAATGCTGGAACTGCTTTCTTTTATTATGAAATAGAAAAGGCAAAGAAGAAATATGAAGTACATAGATCAAATAGAAATGAAGGGCAAAAAAGTTTTTTTACGGGTTGATTTTAATGTTCCCATGGACAAGGCGGGAAATGTTACCAGTGACACCCGCGTGCGGGCGCATATCCCGACGATAAATTACGCTCTGGAAAAAGGAGCTAAATTAATTATCGCCTCTCATCTGGGCAGACCGAAAGGCAAAAGGGTTGACGAAATGTCGCTCAAGCCGGTGGTGAAAATACTTTCCGGGCTTCTGCAAAGGCAAGTCAGTTTTATAGATGATTGCGTGGGGGAGAAAGCCGAGCAAGCCGCGGCTAATATGAAGGAAGGCGATATAATCCTCTTGGAGAATCTACGTTTTAATCCGGGAGAAGATAAAAACGACTTGGAATTCGCCAAACAACTGGCCGCGCTTTGCGATATATACATAGATGACGCTTTCGCCGTTTCACACCGTGCCGCAGCTTCCAATTCTGCTATTACAGTATTCGTTAATATCTGCGCCGCCGGTTTTCTGCTAAAAAACGAAATCGAATATTTCAACAAGGCGATGGTCAATCCTGCTAGACCGCTAGCCGCGATTATCGGCGGAGCGAAGGTCTCCGATAAAATCGGACTTTTGGAAAATCTAATCGAAAAAGTGGATAAAATCATTATCGGCGGCGGCATGGCCTTCACCTTTTTAAAAGCGGCCGGTTACGAAATAGGCAAGTCGCTTTGCGAGGAAGACATGCTGGAGCTGGCCAGAAAAATTGCCAATAAAGCCAAACAAAAGAACGTGCAATTCTTATTGCCGGTAGATGCTGTTATTGCCAAAAGAGCAACGGCGGATGCCGAAGTAAAAGTCTGCGTCGTAAAAGAAATTCCGCAGGACTGGATAGGGCTGGATATTGGCCCGGCCACAATTTCTCTGTTTAGTGAGGCCTTGCAGGGTGTAAAAACAATTATCTGGAACGGCCCTCTGGGGATGTTCGAGCTTCCACCATTCAGCACAGGAACTTTCGCAATAGCAAGCACTGTGGCAAATTCCGGAGCGCTCTCCATAATCGGAGGCGGCGATACGGATACGGCAATCAGAAAAACAGGCCAGAGCGCTAAGATGTCTTATATCTCCACAGGCGGCGGCGCTTTTCTGGAATTGCTGGAAGGAAAAACTTTGCCCGGCATTGCCGCGCTGGAAAAATGAGGAATAAAAGGAAATAAAAGATGAGAAAATGGATTGTCGCCGGTAACTGGAAAATGCACAACAATATTGCCGAATCAATCGCTCTGGCAAAAGCCATTAAAGAAGGAGCATCCGATTTCAAAGGCGGAACAATCGTTTTAGCTCCGCCTTTTACCGCACTCTTCAGTGTCAGCGAAGCAATTAAGGGATCAAACGTACTTCTGGCCGCGCAAAACATGTATTACGAAGACAAGGGCGCATTCACGGGAGAGATATCGCCGGTCATGCTAAAAGACATCGGCTGTTCCTATGTGATTATCGGTCATTCCGAACGCCGGAAATATTTTCATGAACAGGACAATGATGTTAATCTGAAAGTTAAAAAGGCACTTACCGTAGGATTAACACCTATTATGTGCGTTGGGGAAACCGACGAGGAAAGAGAAAAAGGCGTAACGCAAGACGTCGTCGACAAACAAGTGAGACAGGGACTTAGCAGTGTAGATAAAATTGATGATGTTGTCATCGCTTACGAACCGGTCTGGGCGATAGGAACCGGAAAAGTAGCCACACCCGCGCAGGCGCAGGATGTGCACGCCTTCATCCGCGGTATTTTAAAAGATTTGTATGGCAGTACGGCTAACGACATTCGCATTCTTTATGGCGGCAGCGTAACCAAAGATAATATTGGCGACTTAATCGCAATGGAAGATATTGACGGCGCGCTTGTCGGCGGAGCATCCTTAAAAGCGGATGGATTTCTGGGCATAATTGAAAACATTTCCGGGAAGAAATAATTTCAGCCAACTTCGTTTTTAAATGGTACAGAGAAAGACAGATTGTAAATATTACTTCCTTTAGCCCGTTATATGGCGATTTTAATTTATCTACCCCTTACACATGTAAGTCAATGACGATCACTTTTATCGTGACCCCGAATATATGTTGGATTACTATATCCCGAGATAAAGCTTTGCAGGTTGAAGCGCGATGGTAAGTTTGTCAGAATAAGCGCCAAAGATCCATCACGGCGGGTAAAAATGATAAAAAAATATTTTCTGCCAAAACTTTCCAGTGCCGGAGTAGCGTTATCAAATCCTCTTATTGTTCCTTGACAGCCTCCCATAAGATTGATATAATTACATTTCTGGCATATATGCAAGATGCTAATCGGATATAGTTAGGCGCAATTAGAATTTAAGATTGCGACCGTAGTGAAGTTGAATCTCTACTGAACTAAAGCGAACTTTTATCGATTATGCCAAGGCTTCACAATCAAAGAGCTAAATATTTTTGTTCTATGACCGGGACAACATATAGGGGCGCATTTTAGAAGGAGGTGTGGCAGATGGGGCTTTCGGAGCGAAAAGAAAGGGAAAAACAAGCCAGGAAGGAATCTATCTTTGAAGCTGCCCGTCGTGTTTTTCAGGAAAAAGGATATCAGTTAACTAGCATGAGTAAGATCGCTGAAGAAGCTGAACTAAGCAAGGCGACAATATATCTTTATTTTAAAAATAAGGATGATCTTTTTCTTTCCATGACAACAGAACCCCTTAAAAAGTTAAAAAAAGAATTCGAAAAGATTGCTAAGACAGACAAAAGTCCGGAAGAAAAAATTTTCATGTTATCTCGCGCCTTCGTAAAACACTGGGAAAAAAATCGAGTGGACTACCAGTTGGGAGATACATTCATTACAACGTATAATAGGCAATCTGAAACTAACAGATCCTTGTTTAATAAAATCAACGAACCCTTGGAAGAAATTTTGAACATTGGAATCCGAATATTAAAAGATGGTATAAAAACAGGCTCATTTAAAAATGAAATAGATCCCGAGAAAGTGATGCTAATAGGGTGGAGAGCATTTGTTGGCCTTCTGCAAATTGTTAATTTTGTAGATATCTCTAAAAAAGAAGGGGCTTTCACCAATGAAATACTTGACCTGGCAATAATGATCATTTTTGATGGAATCAAAAAAAGGGCATAGATCCAAAGTTTGAAAGATCGCGTTTCTCGAGCGATAAAATTCTGATTAATATGCTAAATTAGCAATAGTCCCAAATGGACTAGGTGTTATAATTTTCCTTTATTTGCCATTATATCCAGGATGGGCTCAAGCTTCCCCTTTTTATTCAACAAAGTCAATATCCTTATGTACAGGGAAGAAGCAAGTCGTTTTGTAAACCATACTTGTTTGCCATTGGCCTGCGGAAATATGTAGAACTTTTTTTTCTTGAGTGATTTAAGAACCCTGTGCGCAATTATATCAGATGTGATCTTAGTCTTCTGAAATCCTATTTTGGTAGTTTCAAAAAATGGATGACCGTTACTGTTGAATGAGTTGATAAGATTGGATTTGAAATATGTTGCACATATCACGGAAACACCAATATTGAATGGCGCAAGTTCCACTTTCAGAGTTTCGGAAAGAGATATTACTCCTGCCTTGCAGACGTTGTAGGCACTCATGCTCGGTAATGATGCTACTCCTGCCGCGGATGCGGTATTGACAATATATCCATAGCCTTGTTTTTTCATTCTAGGTATGACGGCATGGCATCCGTGTATTACTCCAAACAGGTCAATACCGATCAAGCGTCTCCATTCAGTTATAGGCATGGTTCCTACATCCCCAATTGTGGCTACACCTGCGTTGTTTACCATCAGATCAATGCTGCCCCAAACAGTAAAAAAATGATCTATCATGGCCTCTACCTGATTAAAGTCTGTCACATCACAGCAATAGATCTCTCCGTCTCCCCCTTTGCGTCTCACCTCATCAAGGGTAGCATTGGAATCATCATTGTTTATATCCACAATGCCAATTTTCCATCCCTCTTCAGCCAACATCAATGATAATGATCTGCCAAGACCGGAAGCTGCCCCGGTAATGATCGCCTTTTTACATGAGCTTTTTTTCATAATATGTCCTTCTATTTTTAAGATAGTTGTAATCAAAGCAGGCCACGGCGGACCACCCACATCATTAACGGCTTGGCATACCCATTTTTGTTTAAAAATGCCAGACCACGCACATAGATGGAGGGAAAGAAGCGTCTTAGTATCCATTGAAGTTTGCCCGTAAGCTGAGGCACAACGTATAACTTGTCTTTCTTTATTGCCTTGATCACTGCTTCTGCCACCACATCGGAGTTCATTTTTGCGTTTCTTATGGCAGCATGACAAGCTTCCTTTTCAAACTCATCAGTATATCTCAAGGAAAGATTGAGATTTGAATTGAAGAATGACGGACATACCACAGTAACTCCTATATTGTGAGGCGCCAACTCAGACCTTAATGTTTCTGACAGAGAAACAACCGCTGCCTTTGATGTGTTATATGGAGACATCTCAGGCAAGGGAAGAAAACCGCCGATGGATGCAGTATTGATTATATATCCGTATCCCTGGGCCTTCATGCGGGGAATAAAGCTATGACAGCCATACACGACCCCCCAGAAGTTTATGCCTATTATCCACTTCCAATCTTCCAACGAGATTTTTCCCACGTGTCCTGCTGCTGCTACGCCTGCATTGTTGAACAGTAGATCCACACCGCCCCAGATATTGAAGAAGTGTTTTGCCATGGCCTCGACCTGTTCTGGTTTACTAACATCCAGATGATAGATCTCGCCGCTTCCACCTCTTTGCATTACTTGCTTCAGCGTGAGTTCGGCCTTTTCTGGGTTGATATCTGCAATGCCGATCCTGCACCCCTTAGTGGCAAGCATCAAAGCGATAGATTTTCCCAATCCGGATGCAGCGCCTGTAATAATCGCTCTTTTGCAACTCAAGTCGCGCATCATTTACCTTTCTGTTGTTTATTCTTTTTTATAGAGTTTCTCAAAAACTTGTCCCTTATATGTAGAACGTTCCAAGTCGCCGGAGTTTACCCAAATTATCTCTGGTACACATTTTGCTCTTGTATGAAAGACCTCTTTCAACTCTCCTTCAAGCGCTGGGAGTTTTTCGTCCGTAACCCCCTCACCCTTCTCAACTTTTATTTTGAGGGGAGGCACTACCCTTGGAGGTCTTTCTGTGAGAATGATTCTGAATTCCCCGGTTAGACGCGGAATAAAGGAATTAACCACCGCCTTGATTTGGCTCGGATATATAATAACCCCTTTAACCTTTAACATATCATCGGTACGACCGACTATCTTGTAACGAAAACCTGTCTGTCCGCACGGACATGTGGACATAAAAACCTGATGAATATCACCGGCACTGTTCCTCAGCATGACCCACCCCTCTGTATCAAAGGTCGTGATCAATGCTTCCCCTTTAGCCCCGTCTTCCAGAGGTATCGGCTCCTTTGTTTCAGGATCTACCAATTCATAGTATGAAAGGTCATCTCCCAGCCAGTGCATTCCCTGATATTCCGGATAATCGCATGAACAACCGAAGCCTCCTCCCGCATCAAAGACCTTTGCGTTATAGCTTGATTCCAGCTTTTTCTTCACTTCAGGTATACCTGCACCCGGTTCGCCGCCACACATAAGAACTCTAATCCCCAAATCCTTCACTTCTTTGCCCAATACCTGCGGGGTTTTTTCGATCAGATATTCTGCCAATGATGGGGTTCCGCAATAGACGGTCCCGCGA
Source organism: Deltaproteobacteria bacterium (assembly GCA_026388535.1). Taxonomy (GTDB): domain Bacteria; phylum Desulfobacterota; class Syntrophia; order Syntrophales; family Smithellaceae; genus Smithella. The sequence goes on from JAPLJP010000131.1 coordinate 32,143, forward strand.
AAGAGCGATTGCATGAGTAAGATCCTTTCGGTTCCTGCCTCAGCGCCCACCGGTATGACTGTGGCGCCAATTCGGAGAAGCCCCAACATGGTAGGAATCCCTGCAATTACCATGGAAAGGGCAAAACAATAAAGCGCCCGGTCATTCGAACGGATACCAGCTCGCCAGGCGCCGCGTATCATGCACTCGCCCCAGACTTTGTCGATATCAGTCATAGTTAATGGATATGGCGCAGGGATCCCGGTAGTTCCGGTAGTGGTAGATATCATTGTCAGATCATCTACCGAAATGGGCATGACCTGGTCGAGAACAGCGAGTATATCTCCCTTTTGTTCCGCGACCAGATCACGCAGCTTTTGCTTGTCAAACGGAGGGATTAACTTTGCAAAATCCTGAAAACTTTTAATCTTCTCTGGAACAACGCCAAGTTCATCAAACTGGCGTTTGTAGAAGGGTGCATTATCATAGAGACGCCTTAAAACAGCCTTTAACCTCGAAAGCTGAAACTCTTTCATCTCTGGAGTATTCAACTTTGTCTCTATCTCCATGTTCCAATATGGTCGGTCATTGTTTGACATACACACTCCTGTAGCAGATATTTATTCCGAGGAAATCAGCATAGAACGCACCATTGTGTATTACATACAAATACTATCGGGCATCTTCAAAATTCCTAGGTGTTGTAAGTTTTTCCAGAAGAACCCTTTTATATTTATAAAGGAAATTGTGAATTTTAGCGGCCGATATTGCACCTTGTTCACAAATAGCCATACAGTCATTGCATGCCACACATGGCGGGTTTCCCTCTACCATATGAGGCCTTCTTTCTTTACCAGTTCCCTGCATTTCAAGCGCTGCTGCAACGCATACGGATTCGCACATCCCACACCCATTGCATTTTTCATAATCTATTGTTACTTTCGCCATCATACATTGGTCCGGGTTATGGTAGGCCGGAATTCTAAGCCTTTCTTTCAAACTCAATAGTGACATAACGCACCTCCCTTTTATTTCTATGCTACAAATTTTTTTATTCCGCCTTCAATCCAGCCAATCTTATGAATTTCCCTTGGCACCATTCCATCCGGATGTCCAACCGGATATCCAACAGCGATGGCCTCTGAGATTTCATAAGGATATTCTATGCCAAGCCGTTTTTTCCAATTCGGCATTTGCCTAATAAGCTCCACAAACCCTACCCAGCATGTGCCCAGCCCCAGACTGTGTGCTGCCAGAACGATATTCTGTCCGCATATGCCAATATCGATATCAGGCTTGCCCACTCCCCGGCGATCCTTCAAAATTAGGATTACGGTAGGGGCATCGTGAAAGACCTTGAGTTTTCCATCTGCGATCATAAATACCGCACCAAATGGTGTGGGATGCATCTTGTTGGGCATCAGTCTCATTGTGATCTGCGCAAAAACCCAAGATACAGGACCCAGAGGGCTAGTCTTCCAGTCACAGAAGAATTTAACTATCTTGCATAACTTGCGAATAAAGGATTGTATTTCATCAAGAATCTCTTTATCCCTGACTACGATAAAACTCCACGGCTGGTAATTACCGGCAGAAGGGGCATATCTGCCGGCTTCCAGAATCCTGCGTACCACATTCTCCGGTACTTGCTTGTTTTTGTACTTGCGGACACTGCGCCTTTCTAAAATAACCTTTTCTACCTCATTCCAACTTTGACACTCCGGCATTTCCAGTCCTTCTGCTGTCCTCTGATCACTTTGAATATCCATATTTCACCCCTCCAAGACACTTATTTCTTATAAAGAAATATTTTATCTCTCTCCAAAGAGCCACAGATGTTATCCTTCAATTATTTGTTTTATGTAGGCGAGCTTGCGCATAGGCGCCATGCCCATCAAAGCCTGAATTTGCCTCGCATCGCGAAAACCCTTTTCCTGGGTATAGTCATGCATGTAGCCGTTTCCGCCCAACACCTGGATTCCGACACTTGTTACATCGCATGCCATCTCGGTTACGAAAAGATCTACCGCCCGGGAAGCGAGCTGCCAACCGGATTCTTGCTCATCTACCATAGAACAGGCGGAGGAGATGGCCAGATCGGCACACTGTAAATTGACGGCCATTGACGATAACATCATTCTTACTACCGACCAGTTTTTGATCTCTCTTCCTCCCTGAGTCCTCTGCTTGGAATAATCCAAAGCAACATTGAAAGAACTCCTGACCACTCCGGCCGCCATCGCCGCCGAGGCAACGCTCATTCTATCCGCAGCCGAATTGAAATATTTCTTTCCGTCTTTCTCCTTGCCCACTAATACCGCTTGTGCATTATGGAAAATCATGTCCACGGCAGGACATGCATGCAATCCAATGCTCACGACTGGTTTGCTGCATTTAACCCCTGGCTGATTCGTACTTACCATGAATAACGAGTAATCATCCTGTCCGTCAATAATAACAGGTATCAAAGCCTGTCTGGCGATACCGCCCAAAGCGACATAATCTGTAGATCCATTAAGTACGTATTTGTTGTCTTTGTTTTTTTTCGCCTTGACCATGATTGATATATCCTCGGAATTGTCAAAGGACGGGAAGGCGACAAGAATATTTTCAAAGCTGCTTGCCTTGGAAACCAAAGAAGATAGGAGATCAGTTTCTCCCGCATTCGTCATTATCTCTTGCACCAGGGCATTGGTAAAGATTGTTCCTCCCAGGCTTGCATCAATTTTACAGATATCATTCAACACAATACACAGGGCCTTTATGCTCCTGTTGAACCCCCCTTGTTCTTCGGACATCATGACGCCAAAAAAACCTGTTTCATAGGCCTTCTTCAAGACGTCGGTATAAAGCGGCTTGAAGGGATACTCGTCATTGTGTTCCCATTTCGGAGCAAGTTCCTGTAATGCGAAATCTGAAGCCATTTCATGTAATATTTTCAATTCATTGCTAATCAAAGCACTCATAATTACCCCTCCTCATTTCTAATCTTCATACATGTTGACGCCGCGAACAGACCGGGCGATCAACGCTTCAAAAAGATTGAGTCTGCTCATCTCATTTGTGCCTTCATATATCTGCAACAATTTAGAGTCTCGCAGATGCTTTTCTACCCGGGCATCATGACGCAAGCCTGTCCGGCCCATCATTTCCATCGCCAGTTGGCAGTTCTTTATACCCAAATCCGTGGAGGCAATCTTTGGAACCGCGCTCAGTCCCGCGGTGAGTTCTTTGAACTTTTCCGGCCACCAGTCGAAATTTATCTTTCTGAACAGCCACGTCATGATAGAAAAATTCAAAAAAGGCGAGACAAACAGATCAAAGAAAATCTGGGGTGTGTACTTTGACACGTAGTATATGGGCTTCATCTGCAAAATCTTATATGTTCCGTAAAGGCCGCTCGCGTAGTTACCTTCAACATATGCGAGCCTGGCAAGGATGACGTTTTTATACATCTCTCCTAACATAAACTGCGCCCACTCATGGTTTATAAGCAATTTACCGGAAATCTCTGTCTCTGATGCAAATTTCAAGGCCTCTTCATATGCGCCTCTGGCCGCTCCGGTACCGAATGATCCTACCCCCGGGCGTGAAGCGGCGCTCAAGGTTTCAACCAGTTGCTGGTTACTTTTTTGTATGGGCTGTTTGAGTTTTTTTGCTTGTTCGGGACTGAAACACACGTACTCGTCAGGTACAAAACAATCCTCAAAAATAAGTTCACTGGCTACACAGGCCTTCTGTCCCATTTTCCTTTCCATTCTTCCCAGGGAAAAACCCTTGATTCCTTTTTTAACGGCGAGTACGACAATTGTATCCCCTGCCCTCTTCAGATCTTCATAGGCAAAAACAGCAAACCATGTGGAATGGTGTCCGTTGGAAATAAAGTGCTTCATACCGTTCAAAACGTATCCACCCTTGACTCTTTCAGCACGAAACGCGGTATTTGATTTGTTCAGCAACTTTACGTCAAGAACATCCGAACCGGCATTGGGCTCTGTTATGCCCATGGAAATTATACAAGGCACGCCTGTCTTTTCTCCTTTTGCCGTTTCGCGCAAAAGCTTATTGATAAGACGCATATTCCAGGTACTTATAAGGGTTGCCATGCCCAGGTAATGCACAGCAACCAGATTAGCAATGCCTATGCATACGGATGCCAGTTCCTCGCAAAAGGGAGAAAACGATGGAAGACACAGGCCTTTGCCCCCAAACAACCTCGGTTCCCACAAGGTGAAAAACCCCCATTTGTTTGCTTCCTCTACCAAGTCCCTTGGCAGATAATCAGGGTCTTCCATCAGTTTGAGGTCCAATTCCAAAGAGCGCGGCCTGACTATTTCATCATTGAACTTCCTCGCGAGAGCCACAGCCATGCGAGTCTCTTTGATTATCGCACGTGGAAGCTTCGGTACGGAAAGGAGACTGCAATTTATGTCATCAAACCTCGGCTCTCTCATCAACAGCTCTTTTTGCCTTTTTACTTTGATCATATATTTCCTCCTTGCTAACTACCTTGCATAACAGCCATCTAATCATACGCAGAAAGATTACGGACCGTTTATGATAAAAGGGTCGTTACTTACCTAATATATGAATGCACATTGCAGCTTCGCCTGTGCCCATGAATCCGCCTCCGTTTTCCGCGAGCCCGATCTTGGCCCCTTCCACCTGTCTGCGTCCTGCCTCACCGCGCAGCTGTACAGTAAGCTCATAAATTTGCCCGAGACCGGATGCGCCGATTGGATGTCCTCGTGTCTCTAAGCCTCCGCTGACATTTATAGGCATTTTCCCGCCGAGTTTTGTGGCGCCAGATTCTGCATAGTGTCCGCCGCCGCCTTCAGGACAAAAGCCAAGTTCTTCGCTCTGCCACAACTCGCCAAATGCTGTGGCATCATGCACCTCGGCCAAGTCAATGTCTTCCGGTCCCAAACCTGCAATTTCATATGCCTGATTGCTGAGACGTTTCCCAATGCCCTCAAGGCCACTATTGGAAAGTGATCCAGAAGCCAAGGTAGAAGCCAGAATGCGCACTGGTCTTGCGTCAGGATATTTCTTCAGCGCCCTTTCTGAACAGATGAGTGCGGCGGCAGCGCCGTCACCTATAGGAGCACACATGGCTCTGGTAAGGGGATAGGCTATCGCCCTATCCTGTAAAACCTCCTCTACCGTCATATCCTTTTGGTATTGTGCATAGGGATTGAGGGATCCATGATAATGATTTTTAGACGCTATGACTGCCAATTGCCTCTGTGTTGTGCCGTATTTTTCCATGTGCATGCGTGCGCCTAATGAATAAAGGTCCATAAAGGCGGAGTGACCTTCTTTTTTATTGTCGCCGGCCGCGCCGGCCGCGGCGGCCTTTTTTATCTCGTCAGCCTGCATAGCCATGATCAGTTCAGCTCCAAGATCCACATCCATTCCAGACATGAAAGTTGAAAACATTTTCATTTTGTCCTCAGGTAACCACATCTTATCTACACCAATTGCCAGGACAAGATCATAAAGGCCTGCTTTAATGCTCATCCATGCGCCATGAACAGCGGTAGATCCGCTGGCGCATGCGTTTTCCACATTAATTATTGGTATGCCCTGAATACCCAAAGGGGACAGGGCTACCTGACCTTTTATTGAATGCTGCCCAGTGTACATACCCCAGATAACATTGCTGAACCATGCGGACTGGATATCCTTTTTATCCACACGCACATCGGTCAGCAATGCACTTATTGCTTCTGCAGTCATTTGCTTGACTGTTTTGTCCGGGTGTTTGGTGAAACGAATCATGCCGACTCCAAGTACGTAAACATTTTCACTCATAAAATATTTTCTCCTCTCATGAGAATGATGTTATTCATGATCATAATAGGTGCGTTAATGTCATATCCATCCGCTATAACCCCTTAGCAGCAACCAGCGCTTTAAATGACATGACTGTTTTATGCCATCGGTCATTAAATTACTAATGGTCACTTTATGACGATCGATATATAGTGTCAAGTAAAATCTTCTTAGCGAACTATTTCTTATGCACAAAAACAAAACAGCTGAATATAAAACTGATGGCCTACGTGCTTTTCTTATTTAAATAGTTGTTTTAACATCATATCAATCAGCATAATCCTTTAAATTGAAACAACAGTAAATAGTATATTTAAATGACCTGACTGTTTTATGTAATCGGTCATTAAATTAATAGTGGTTATTTTATAACGATTAGTGTATCATATAAATTAAAATCTTTAATAAACTTTTTTAGCGATAACAAGATCAACCAATGTTGCTATTCTTCATGATGATAGCTACGGTTGAGAACTTCTCAGTTATAGAAAGCCAGTCCTTTGGTGAAAAATCTTTAAGTATAGAAAGCATTGATAGATAAGTTCGGCACAATTGGGATAAAAACAGAAAGGCTTTCCGAACATTACATATTCAGTAAAGGAGTACAGAAATGATATGTAGCTTCAACGAATTGATGGAGGCGGCAACAAAGAGTGATCCCAAATCTATCTCTGTGGCTGTTGCAGATGAGAACGAAACGCTCCATGCGGTTGCGGAAGCATCAAGGATGGGACTCGTAAAGTCTTCTATTCTCGTTGGCAACCAATCCTGGATTGAGATCATGCTGGAAAAGCTAGGCGTCCATACAAAAACTTTTGAGATCATCCATGAAAAGGATTCCACAAAGGCTGCCACCCTTGCTGCCAAGATGGTCAAAGATGACAGGGCGGACATCCTAATGAAGGGTGGTGTTGCAACCTCAAAATTCCTGCAGGTAGCTCTCGGTTCGCAAGGAGGTCTCAAGAGCGGGCTTTTCAGTGATGTGGCAATCTATGAGGACGTGAGATCGGATGCCCGCCTTGTCCTGGTAAGTGATGGAGGGGTGAACATCTCTCCCGGCATAAGGGAAAAACTTAAAATCATCAGGAATGCCGTATCGGTTGCTCATGGTTTGGGCATCAAAATCCCGAGGGTAGCCCTCCTGTCAGGATCTGAAAAGGTGCACCCCGATTTCCAGTCTACCATTGATGCGGTCGCATTGGTGAAGATGTGCCAGGATGGTGGTGCGGAGGACTGCGTGGTTGACGGTCCGTTCGCCCTGGATAATGCCATCGACATGGATTCCGCCCGTCTGAAAGGTATTGAATCACCTGTAGCAGGCAGTGCAGATATCCTCATTATGCCAAATCTGGAGGCAGGCAATATCTTCTGCAAAGGCCTCCAATATTATGCCGGAAAAATGCTC
>JAPLJP010000076.1 GCA_026388535.1 Deltaproteobacteria bacterium
GAGCAGAGCAATCTGGCCATCCAAGAAGCAGACGTCATTATTTTCTTAATGGATGGAAAAGATGGACTCACTCTCTCGGATATGGAAATTGCCAAGCAGTTGAGAGGTAAAGATAAAAATGTATTTTACATTGCCAATAAAGTAGATGGCGACCGTCATAAAGAAATGCTCACCGATTTTTACCGGCTGGGCATCGATCAATTCTATCCGATTTCCGCTCAGCACGGTTTGGGTGTTGATGAACTCCTGACTATTATTGTTCGGGATTTTCCTGCGGCAGCAGACTACAAAGACGAGCAGGATACCCAAATTAAAATTGCCATAGTCGGCAAACCCAATGTGGGCAAGTCATCACTCGTCAACCGCATCCTCGGAAAGGAAAGAAGCATTGCCAACCCGACGCCCGGCACAACACGTGACGCCATTGACATGCCGGTAAAGGTGCATGGTAAAAATTATCTGCTTATCGATACAGCGGGAATCCGCAAGAAAAGCAAAATCAGCCAGACTTTGGAAAAATACAGCGTTGTTCAGGCGCTCAAATCAATCAATCGCTGTGATATCGCGCTTGTTTTAATTGATGCCGAAGAAGGGCTGACCGAGCAGGACACAAAGATTGTCGGACTAGCCTTCGAGAGGGGCAAGGCCTGCATCATCGTAGTAAATAAATGGGATAAGATTGAAAAAGATAACTCCACCGTGGGGAAATTTGTCGAGGATATTAAGGATAAAATCAAATTCATGGACTTTGCGCCCATTATTTTTATCTCGGCAGTCACAGGGCAACGCGCGCCGAAGATTTTTGAACTGATCGATAAAGTTTATGAGCAATATACAAAGAGGATAGGAACATCTCCGTTAAATGATCTGGTGGGAAAATCTGTGCAGAAAAACCCGATGGCGCGTTATGCCAACCGCCAGATGCATATTTCTTATGCAACCCAGACAGATATCAAACCACCCACTTTTGTCTTCTTTGTCAGCAATACGAAAGGTATCCATTTTTCTTACGAGCGATACCTGACCAATCAAATCCGCGAAACTTTCGGCTTTGACAGTGTGCCGCTGAAGCTTGTTTTCCGGAAAAAGCGATAGTGAGACCCAAACTTCAGAAACTTAGTGCAATGAGGTTTGCTGGTCGAACTATCCCAGGAGCGTAGCGACGCGGGATAAATGAGACTCAACTTTCAGAATCGTAGCGAATAACCTAAATAACCTGAAGGTCACCGTGGGGTCATCTGCGACTGAAAGTTGTAAGTCGTAATGAGACTCGCTGAAAACGAGTGTAACGTGGTTTGAAGCGTTAGTCGAATTATCCAATCCCGATATATCGGGATTGGAAATTATCCCGCCGTAGGCGGAGGATATCAAAGATATCCATGGTATCCCGATAGTGCAGCGTGTCGTGATAATTCGGCCTTGTAGCTATTTTCAGCAAGCACTGCTTCCTGAAATAAATGATCGACAACTCAAGGGGTCTGGTGTAGATTTCACATTAAAATCAATATAGCTGGTAAAATGTGTGCACGCATATTATAAAATGTAATAAATGAAACCATTTCCCATTTTAACTTATGCTAAAGGAGCAAAGGGTAGGTTGTAATTATGAAAAGGACGGTTCTGCGCACCAAGCTGTGCGATATGCTGGGCATCGAATATCCCATAATCAGTGCGGGCATGGGCCCCACGTTGATCGGAGAACCGAATGGGGCACCCGTCGAACTCGTCGTAGCCGTATCGGAGGCAGGGGGGTTGGGCGTTCTTGGCGGGGCGGGCTTCAGTATCGATGAGCTTCAAAAAGCCATCCGGGAAATCAAGACGCAAACCGGAAAACCTTTTGGCGTAGATCTGCTGCTCCCCAAGGATGTCTTAAACTTAGAGGGCTCACATGAAGCGATCCCTCTCAAGTCACTGATCGAACAACTTCCCAAGCCCTATCTGGACTGGTACAATAAGGTTAAAGCCGAGATGGATCTGCCGGATATCGATTTGATGGTGAAAACCGATACGACCGTGGTCCAGCCCCATGAGGCGATTCGGGTCTGTATCGAAGAAAAGGTGCCGCTTTTTTGCGCCGGCCTTGGAAACCCAGGTTCCATGGTGAACGAGGCCCATGCGAAAGGGATGAAGGTGCTGGGGATTACCGGGAATGCGAAGAATGCCAGGCGCATGGCCGAATCAGGCCTTGATCTCATCGTCGCGCAGGGCTACGAGGGCGGCGGACATACGGGCAGGGTAGGGACCTTAGCCCTGCTTCCCCAGGTGATCGACAGCGTGTACCCGGTACCGGTGCTTGCGGCCGGTGGTATCGGTGACGGCCGCGGATTGGCGGCGGCCCTTGCCATGGGATGTATCGGTGTCTGGGTGGGTACGCGTTTTCTCGCAACCATTGAGGGGGGTGCCATGGATCTGTGCAAACAGCGTATTCTTGAGGCCACGGACGAAGACACTCGGGTGAGTAAGCTCTACACGGGTAAGACATCCCGGGCCAACTATACCCGATTCCACGATCTCTGGGATTCATCGGGCCTCGAGGCATTACCTTTTCCACTCCAGGTGCTTCTAGCTTCTGCTCTGCTGGGGTCATTTGTCAAAGGGAATAAACCGGACTATATCGGCGGATTCGCCGGCCAGATCTCGGGACTCATCAAAACGATCGTGCCGGCCCGTCAGGTTGTTGAAGAAATGGTGGCCGAGGCAGTGGATATTCTGGCGAGAAAGCTGCCACAGGAGGTTACGATACAATAGAGGAATATTTTGATGGTTATAACAGAAAAGGCAATCGAAGGATTGGCTGAATTAAGTGTTATGTGAAGATGACGTTTGTGAAATTGCCTTGAGAACCCAACCTATCATAAAGCCGTCCCAGATCATCAATTGCTCGTTGCACAAACGCGCCTTTGCGTAAAATCCAATAATGGGTCCAAATGTCCTTGGCGATAGCGCAGAACTGCTCGCGGGTCATGCCGGCGCGCTCAATCCCATAGGGCCAGATCTCGGCCACGACGGGGATCTTTCGTGATAAAAGATTTTTTGCGCCCAGGAAGGCCTGACCTTCATAGCCCTGTATATCGATCCACATCAAAGCCACATCGCGCAAGCATGTAGCGGATACGCGCGCCAGAAGATCATCGAGCCGCTCCCGCTTTATTGGTATGGTCAGACGACCGGATTCGCTGAAGAGTTCAGCACCGGCATCTTCGGGGAGGTTGTTACGCATACGGTGGTCTCCGCAATTATATTCGCACAACTCAAAGACGCCTTCGCCGCCTTGGTCGGCAACGGCATAGGGCAGTAAAATGAATTTTCCCTTCAATCCGTTTTGGCTCATATTATGCTCAAGCAGCTTGAAATTGCGGGGTTCAGGTTCGATGGCGATGGCGCTTGCCATTTCACCCATATGAATAAGGCTAATGGAGATAACCCCGTTGTTCGCACCCACATCGAGGATAGTCCCTTGTCCCCTGGGAGGGATCTTGCCCTGATTTCTGAGCAGATCCAGAGCTTTTGACATGAATTCATATTCAAATTCTCTACTGCAATAGAGCGACCTGCCGATGGGCTCTCCCCGGCCGGTATAGACCGTAAAACGGCCCTGCCTGGTGGAAACGGTGATTGAGCGCCGGTATTTGCTATTGAATTCCCAGCCCCAAGCGCGCAGTTCTCCACATATAGAACGATAGTGCGCTAACGCAGATTGCAAAGCTTTCATTATTTATGCCTTTATGAACAGCGCCCTATTATCTAAAGATTAAGCTTCTTTCTCAAATCGGCGTGTGATTTCCCTCTTTAAATTTTAACGTCATAATCTTTTTGTTTACAAGAATGAGTTGCAAAACTTTCAATTGCAGAGTGAGGAATATAAAGAACTAATGAAATAAAATCAAGTAAATCTGATTAACTTCCGCCATTCGTTTCCGGCCGTTCCTGACGGCCATCTACGACGACATGTTTTTTCTTCAATCCCGTGGTTTGGAATCCCCCGGCTTCAGCCGGTAGGGGTTCCACTTATTGTTCTTGTGGTTTTTAAATAAATTTGTCATATAACCGCAAATTAATTTAGGAGCAGTTAGTGATTTACTTCCGTAATGTCAACTTATCTTTTTTAGATAAAAAGTTATTTGACAATATCAACTGGACAATTCATCCCAAAAGCCGCATCGGCCTGGTTGGTGATAACGGAACGGGTAAAACTACTCTGTTTCGAACAATACTGGAGCAAGTTCATCTCGATTCCGGCACAATTGATATTCCCAACAGAAAACAAAAGACAATCGGCTATCTGCCGCAGGACTTGGTGGATCTTGAACCTATCTCCCTGATCGATTTTCTCAAGAAAAAAAGTGGAATTGCCGCTATTGAAGAATCCATCAAAGATTTAGAACATCAACTATCCCGTGTAAAACAAAACACCTCTGAATACAGCGAGCTTTCGCAAAAATATTCCGACGCTCTGGCCCACTTCAGCGCCATGGATGGCTACGCGTTTGAATCTAGGGCCAAACAGGTGCTCAAAGGCTTCGGATTTAAAGAAAGTGATTTTAATCAAAGTTGCGATTTGTTCTCCGGCGGCTGGAAAATGCGCATCCTGCTTACATCTATTCTTCTGGCGCGGCCGGATATTATGCTTCTGGACGAACCGACAAATCATCTTGATACGGAAAGCATGGAATGGCTGGAATCTTATCTTAAAGACTACCCCGGGACAATTATCGTTATTTCTCATGATCATTTCTTTCTCGATAAAATCGCCCTGCAAATTGCCGAACTTTCCTCCTGCAATATTCATATTTACAAAGGAAACTATTCTCATTATTTAATCGAAAAAGATAGACGGCACGCCGCTTTGAAAAAAGAAATGGAACTGCAAAAAGCGCAAATTAAAAAAATTGAAGAATTTGTGGAACGCTTCCGTTACAAAGCAACCAAAGCTTCTCAGGTGCAAAGCCGCATTAAAATGCTGGAGAAATTTTCTTCGGTGACGCTGGAAGCAAAATCCAAAACTGTGACCATGAAATTTCCCGAAGGCAAAAAAAGCGCTAAAGAAGTA
>JAPLJP010000104.1 GCA_026388535.1 Deltaproteobacteria bacterium
AATGCTGATTTGTTGCTCGCTGAGGGGAAAAATTCTTCACTATTAAAAGCGATATTGCATGGACTGTGGAGTTTTATTCATACATATATTGTGCGCGCCGGATTTCTTGATGGCCGCATGGGGTTTATACTTGCAGTTTCCAATGCAGAAGGAACTTACTACAAGTATTTAAAACTGATGATGTTAAATAAAAAATCACGGGTATGAACCCCAAAGCAAGCTTTGGGAACATTTTCGTAGCAAGTTGCGAGGTATCATACCCTCCGCGTCGCGGGATTGTTCAACTTACCAATTCCGCTACGCTTCGCCCGGCATACGCCGGACTTTACTTTCGGAATTGGAGTTTCACAATAAAAGATGAAAGTTGCCGTCATTGTCACAACATATAATCGTCCTGATGCCCTGGCGTTAGCTTTGGAAGGCTATTTATCGCAAAAAGATAAAGACTACGAATTAATCATAGCTGACGATGGATCAACCAAAGAAACTGAAAAAGTTGTTAATCATTATCAAAATAAAAAAATAATAAAAATCGATCATGTCTGGCAGGAGGATAAAGGATTTCGCGCCGCTGCGATTCGCAATCGCGCAGTAGCCAATACATCTGCTGATTATGTAATATTCAGCGATGGAGATTGCGTTCCATTGCCTGATTTTGTCAGTCAACATAAATATCTTGCTGAAAAGAATTGGTTTGTTGCCGGAAGCCGTATCTTGTTGGGCTCAGCATTTACGTTATCTGTTTTGAAGGAACAGATTCCACTTTACAACTGGAGTATGAGTAAATGGATTACTGTAAGAATTAAAAAAGACATCAATCGTTTATCTCCTTTTTTTTCGTTACCCATTTGTAATCTGCTTCGTAAAGTTACACCAAATAGTTGGAATGGAGTCATGACTTGCAATATGGCTGTTTGGAGATCTGATTTAATAAAAATAAACGGTTTTGATGAATCCTATTCAGGATGGGGACTCGAAGATTCTGACATAACAATTCGTCTGATCCGCTCCAATATCCATCGAAAAAGCGCCCGTTTTATGCTTCCGGTTTTGCATCTTTGGCATCAGGAAAATGACCGTAGATCCCTGATTCAAAATCGACGGCGTCTTGATGAGTTGATAAAGTCAAATCATTTTCTGGCAACAAAAGGACTCAATCAATACTTATAAGATGTTTGAAATTATCCGTCTGAACATGGGGGAATGTTTATAAAACATTATGAGTTTGGATTATCAAAAAATACTTATAATAAAATTAAGATATATCGGCGATACGATCAATTTATTGCCGGTTTTGGCTAATATTAAAAATCAAAAACCACATGTTCATTTATCCGTCATGATCAATACAGGCGCTGAAGATGTCTTGAAGCATTCAAAACATATCGATCAATTGATTTGCTATGACCGCAAGAAGATGAAATACAACAAATCTATTTTTTCAAAAATAAAAACAAATCTGGATTTTTTTTATAATATCAGAAAAGCAAAATATGACCTGATCATTGATTTCTCCGATTCTGACCGGTCAGCGTTAATCACGTTACTGAGCGGAGCGAAAAGCAGATGGGGCTTTAACTATGTTAATCCGCTGTTGAGAGTCTGCTATAATCATTTCATTACGGCGGATATTAATGAGATGCATATTGTCGATTACCAGTTTAGCGCTCTTCAACAAATAGGCTTTGCCGTTAAAGACAAAAAATTGGTCATTGATATACCAGAGGATATCCAGAATGATGTTGAAAAAACATTTCCTTTTCTTAATTGTAAATCATTTAAAGCAGTCATTCATCCAGGGGCCAGAAGGATCAACCGAAGATGGCCCCCGGCAAGGTTTGCACAAATAGCTAACCTTCTCAAAAAAAATTATGGTGCTGACATTATCCTGGTGTCTGCTCCCGAAGAAAGGGAACTTTTAGACAAAGTTGAGAAATATGTTAATGGTGATGTTATCAAGATTTCACATCTTTCATTAATTCAGTTAGCGGCTTTAATTAAAAAATGTGATTTGTATATAGGGAATGATACGGGCACTTCTCATCTGGCGGCTGGCACCGGCATTAAAATAGTGACACTTTTCGGACCGCAGTTTCCCCGCTTATGGGCGCCTTATACCGATAAGGGAGAGACAGTTTTTAAAAATATGGAATGCACCGGGCCATGTAATCATATCGACTGTATCTATGATGAAAATAAATGCATGACTGCCATAACCGTTGATGAAGTATGGGAGAAAATTAAAAAACTGGTCAAACGGCCTATTAACACCGGTGATAATAGGCCGCAATCAAGTTAGTAATTATATGGTTAATGAACAAAATAGATATGTTGAAACCTGCCCTGTAGGTTGTAAGGGTTCTTTACAACCTACAGATATTATTCTCTCCGAAGGGTGTTTGCTGCGTTGTAGTGTTTGTGGTCAATTGATTAGTCAATGCAGCAAATCTCAATATCAGCAGTCCATGAATGAATTCGATAACCCTAAAGGTACATTGTCTGATGGCGATGCTGTAGAAAGACATTACCGACGCACTGGTAAATGGCTTTTCCAGATTGCATCAAAACTTGATAAGCCGAGCCATGAGATTCATCTCCTCGATGTTGGTTGTTCTTCAGGCGCGTTTTTATCAGTTGCCAATAATTTTGGATTCCAGGCTGAGGGGGTAGAACCAGCTCCTCAGGCCGCTCAAAGCGCCTGTTCTTCAGGTCTCAAGGTTCATCAGGGATTCCTGGAAGATATCAAATTTCCATCCAATAAGTTCGATGCCGTAACGATGTTTGAAGTCATTGAGCATGTCAGAGATGCTCTTTCATTACTCAGCGAATGCCACAGAATTATTAAATCGGGAGGCCTGCTCATGATTGGAACAGCTAATACAGACAGCTGGACAGCCAGAACAATGAAATCCCATTGGGAATATTTTGACATTTCCAGGCACGGTGGGCATATCAGCTTTTTTAATCCGCAATCGATACGCGTATTAGCGCAAAAATGCGGTTTCAAAGTCGATTCTATCAAGACTCATAGTGTTCTTTTTCTAGAAAAAGAAGATAGCTCTGCGATAACTTATAGAGCGGCGAAGTTAATTACCGAACTTTTGAATATGCCATCAAGAATAGTTGGCAAGGGACACGATATGCTCATTTTTTTGCAGAAACCATAGATATTACATCTTTCATTATTTTCTTGACTTTGACTTTTAATTTCAGTATTTTTCGATTTGTTCATGCCGTGAACAGATGGATTGCAATGCCAAATCATTATAAAATTGATCTTGAAACTGAAGAAGCCCTGAGTGTACTCCGGGAAATCGATGCTTATCCCGAAATGACTCAAAGAACGCTCTCGTTGCGCTTGGGATTGAGTCTCGGTAAGATCAATTTCCTCATTCAAGCTCTGATCGAAAAAGGCCTGATCAAAGCGGAAAACTTCAAAAATTCCAAAAACAAGAGTGCTTATCTCTATTCCTTAACTCCCCACGGTTTAGAAGAAAAAACAAAGGCCACATACCGCTTCCTTAAAAGAAAAATAGAGGAATACGAAAAACTGGAAGCACAGATCAGACAACTAAAAAAAGAAGCCGGTGTTGTTGATATACCGGATGACATTAAAAACAATATCCGGTCATAGCACTGGAAAATCATCTTTTTTATTTCCTGGATTTTTCATTATGTAATCCAGAGGGCGGAGCTGTAGGATAGACCGAGACCTTTGCATAACGGCGTAAAGCCAACAACATTGTCATTCCCGCGAAGGCGGGCCATGGTGCCCTTTAGGGTAAATCCAGTATTATCAATGGTTCCCTGGATACCGGCCTTCGCCGGTATGACGATTAAGGGAGTTGTGCAAAGCTCTCAGACCATGTATTTCACGGCAAACTAAATAAAAAAATTTGATAACGGAGGTACATAATTAATGGAATATCTGTACATAATATTTAAAGGCTTCATTGATCCTGTTTTCATAGTGTTTATTTTACTGATCATGGCTTTTTTTATCTGCATTTTCGAAAGCAAGAAAAAAAATGGCGCATTGATTCTCTTTTTGTCTATTGTTTTGCTTTATGGTGCGAGTATTTTTCCTGTGGCCAATTACCTTTGCTACTATTTAGAAAAAGACTATATTATCAATCCCTCGGGCGGAGATAAAAACATTAATGTCATTGTTGTTTTAGGTAATGGATCAAGAGACATCAATTTCTTAAAAAATACTTTTAATACAGAGATTGGATCCGCCCGACTGCTTCATGCGGTTTCGGTTTACAATAAAACCGGCGCGAAGTATTTTGTGTGTATGGGTAAAGGAAACGGTAAAATCACAGAAGCAGAAGTAATGGCAAGCTTGGCGGAAAAATTAGGAGTTCCTAAAGAAAAAATCAGAACAGGGGCCAATTCAAAAAATACCTGGGGGAATGCCGTCGAGTTGAATAAAATATTAAATAATAAGAATATTAATATCGGTCTTGTTACTTCAGCTTACCACATGAAACGCAGCGAGCGTGAACTTAAAAAATATTTCAATAATGTGCTGCCGCTGCCAGCTAATTATTTGTATTCATCACCAACGGGAAACGCCGTTCTTCAATATCTCCCGCAGACACAAGAGCTTTATAAAACCTCCATAGCTTTCAAAGAAATAGTCGGTCAATTATGGTACAGGTTGAAATAAGGATGGTTAAATAAAAGAAAGGGTCGCTAGCCATGCCGGCAGTATTATCAAATGTTTTCTGGATACCGGTTTTTGCAATTTAAATAACCTAAAGATCACGCGGGGTCATTTACGACCGGAATGACTAATAGAGGGAGTTCAGTAAATATATAATTATGAGCCTGGTCAAACAAAATATTAGCGCAAATTTATTCGGTAATTGTTGGCAAGCCCTAATGGGACTCGTATTTGTACCCCTGTACATAAAATTTATGGGGGTGGAATCCTATGGGCTGGTCGGTATTTTTGCCACATTTCAGGTGATGACCGGACTCTTAGATATGGGACTGAGTGGAACATTGAACCGTGAAATGGCGCGTCTTTCCGTGCTGCCAGGCAAAGAGCAGGAAGTGCGTAATTTAGTGCGCACCTTGGAAATTATTTACTGGGGGATAGCATTGGTTATCGGAATTGCAGTCATCGCAGCATCGCCTTTCATTGCTCATCAGTGGGTGAGAGCAGAACAATTATCATCCTCAACCATTGAGCAGGCAGTTTTAATAATGGGATTTACAATTATGCTGCAATGGCCTATCAGCTTCTACTCCAGCGGGCTTATGGGACTTCAGAGGCAAATCCTATTAAATGGGATCAATATTGGCATGAGCACTTTACGCGGTGGCGGGGCTGTTCTTGTTTTGTGGTTAATTTCTCCCACAATTCAGGCATTTTTTTTATGGCAGATCGTTATTAGTGTAATATATACTTCTCTTTTAACGATGTTTTTCTGGATCAGTCTGCCGCGGGCTGGGAATCGGGCGGTTTTTCAAAAGCAGTTACTTAAAGGCATCTGGAGGTTTGCCGCCGGGATTGGCGGCACTACTATCCTGGGAATAATTCTTACTCAAATGGATAAATTGATCTTAAGTAAGATGCTCCCGCTGGAGATGTTTGGTTATTACGCACTGGCCAGCTTAGTTGCCATGATACCACTGCGTCTGAGCTCGCCGCTATTCTCCAGTATTTATCCCCGATTCACCCAACTTGTTTCTCTAAATGAACAGGAGGGTTTAAGGCAACTTTATCATAAAGGTTGCCAATTAATGGCTGTATTGATTTTGCCTGCTTCTATTGTTGTCGCTCTGTATTCTTATGAAATCATTTTGCTCTGGACACAAAACCCGGTTACTGCGGAAAGATCGCACTTGTTGGTGAGTATTCTAATTTGCGGAACCGCTCTTAACGCCCTTATGCATCTTCCTCATGCACTGCAATGGTCATTTGGCTGGACCAGGTTATCATTTTTCAGAGATTTAGTGGCCGTCAGCCTTTTTGTTCCGCTGATAATCTATATGACGATCGATAATGGCGCTGTCGGAGCGGCATGTGTATGGCTTATTTTAAATGTATGCTATATTTTATTTGAAATTCCGCTGATGCACCGCCGTTTGCTACATAGAGAAAAGTGGCGCTGGTATTGGCAGGATGTATTGATTCCTCTTGCCGCGGCCTTGGTAATTGCCGCTTCCGGAAAGTTATTTATCAACTCCTCAATTGCGCAATTGAGGGTACTGATTTCTTTGTTGATAATTTCAGCATTAACGCTGGGAATAACAGCCATTATCACGCCGGTGACAAGGGACTGGCTTTTTGAACAGTTGATTAAAATCAAATTGGGATCTAGAAATTAAATGGTAATTGTCACATCTTTATTCCAGCAGATTATGCGGCATATTTTATGAAACGATGGTTTTTGAAGAGGGCGAAATCAATACCATCTTCTTTCTTCCTTTTTCGCTGTGGTTGTGGGTACACCTGCGGTGGAAGGGGCATGGTGAGGTATCATGACTGACAACGTTATATATCCGCTTTTGACCATCGCGATTCCAACCTGGAATCGAGAAGTATTTCTTGCACAGAATCTTGAGCAATTATCGCAAGAGGGGCGGAATATTTGGGACATGATAGAGGTGCTGGTCTCCGACAACGCATCTTCTGATGATACGCCTCAAGTGGTTGCTGATGCAATAGCCGGCGGCATGCCTATCCGCTATATCAGGAACGCGGAAAACATCGGTTCTGATGCCAATATCGCCCAGTGCTTCAATCTTGCGCAGGGTAAATTTGTTCTGATTTTGGGGGACGACGATCTTTTGATAGATGGTGCCCTGTCATTTTTACTGGAGCGACTTGCGATAGGGACATACGGCGTAGTGTGTCTGCGGCCATATGGATTTGAGTCAGATTTTCGCAAGGAATACCCGATATCCGGTGGGAGAGAAAGAATTTTCTGCGATGCAGGGGCCTTTCTAGCAACGATAGGACCGCTGATGACTTTGATATCTTCGTGCGTCATCAACAAGGTCTTGTTGCCAAAAATCGACGCCCGTAAATTTTGCGGTGATAATTTAGTGCAGGTGCATCTTGTTTTGCGTGCGGCATTGGCCGCTAAAGAAAATCTTTTCGTCGATCGGTACCTTATTGCGTATAAGCGTAACAATTCTAGCGAATACGATTTCTCACAAGTATTTGTCTCCAATCTGGGTGCGGTGCTGGATAGTTGCAAGTCGTTTGGACTAACAGAAAGTGCCATCCTGACGATCGAAAAACGTTTGATATTTGCTTACTATCCCTTCTGCATCTTGCGACAGCGCTTGTCTAAAACGGGCGACCTCAATGCCACTTTTGCGCGATTTGAGGAGCGCTTCCATGGGTGTTTTCTGTACAAATATTGGCTGGTTCCCATTATACGCCTGCCTCGTCCTTTAGGAATTTTTTGGGGCGGCATGACTACTGTGATCGGACGCGCCCTTAGCGGCGATCTTCGTTTGGGCATTGCTTTTGCGTGGAATCGCATACTCAGCGTTTGGCGGGACGTGTAATTGCGGCATCTGTCTTGAATCATGGCCATAGAACTATACTAATGGCTCTTTAACTGAAAAGAAAAACCAGAGTTTGTTATAGTTGGTTAACGAAATGTTATTTGGCAGTTAAACGTTTGAACAGAAACTTCAGTTAAGAAGATAAAACTCTTAAAAGATCCTAATATATGAACATACTTCTAATCACACAATATTTTTGGCCGGAAGAGTTTCGGATTAACGAGCTGTCACGGATGCTCGCTGACAAAGGATATCAGATTACAGTGCTAACCGGTATTCCAAACTATCCCGTAGGCAGTTTTTTCCCGGGATATGGTTTTTTCCGGAAAAAAACAGAGTATTATGGAGGAATAAAAATCATTCGTGTGCCTCTCTTGCCTAGAGGAAAAGGAGGTGGATTTCGTCTCGCGCTAAACTATTTCTCTTTTGCTTTTTTAGCAAGTATTTTGGGACCGTTCAAATGTCGCGATCAATATGATGTCATTTTTGTCTATGAACCATCCCCGATTACCGTGGGACTTCCAGCCATTGTTATGAAAAAAATCAAGTCGGTGCCCATCGTATTTTGGGTACAGGATCTCTGGCCGGAGAGCCTCTCCGCAACGGGTGCCGTGAAGTCTCCATACATTTTGAAGATGGTAGAGCATTTGGTGAAGTTTATTTATTCCTGTTGTGATCTCATTCTTGTACAGTCGAGAGTGTTTATTAATACTATTTCCAGCATGGGCATTGAGCAGTTAAAAATAAAATATTTTCCAAATAGCGCAGAAGGAATTTTTAGCCAAGCAGATGGAATGGCTGGATTACCTCAAGGCATTAAATTTCCTGAAGGCTTTTGCGTAATGTTTGCCGGCAATATCGGCGCGGCGCAGGATTTTGAAACAATTCTCACAACCGCAGAGTTGACTAAGAATCACGCGGACATTCATTGGGTGATCGTTGGAGACGGTCGCATGTTTTCCTGGTTACAGGAACAAGTTAAGATTAGGCAGTTATCACAGACTGTTCATCTACTGGGAAGGTATCCCGTGGAGACCATGCCTTCTTTTTTTTCCAGAGCCGATGTTATGCTGGTTACATTACGGAAAGAGCCGATTTTTGCATTAACCGTTCCTTCAAAAGTTCAGGCCTATATGGCAAGCGCACGGCCCATTATTGCTGCCCTCGATGGTGAAGGTGCCAGCATTATTGAAGAGGCGGAAGCCGGCCTTGTTTGTCCTTCGGAAAATGCCGAAATGCTTGCGGAAAATGTTATAAAAGTATATCATATGGATCAAATTCAACGAAAAAAAATGGCCATGAATGGCCGGAAATATTTTGAAGAAAATTTCGAATCGAATAAATTAATAAATGACTTGGAATATTGGTTGATCGAACTTACAGGACATAAGGTATAATTATGCGTATCATCATTTTGGGTGGAACGGGAATGCTCGGTCACCAATTGTGGAAATATTTACCCTCCTGTTTTCCGGATACCTTTGTAACCATTCGATATGGCCGAGGTGACTACGGGAACAGTAATTTATATCAGAGTGAACGCGTAATTGAAAATATGGATGTCTCGGATTTGAATAGAGTGACGGGTGTGCTCAAGGCGATCCAGCCGAATGTCATTCTGAACTGTATTGCATTAACGCCGCGGCGTGAAAAAACGGATAATCCAATTCCCAGCATATTTTTAAACGCGCTATTTCCACATCAGCTGGCGAAACTTGCGGGCGATATCAGGGCACGACTTATACATTTTAGCACCGATTGCGTATTTGATGGAGTAGCAGGTCATTACAAAGATAATAGCCTGACCAATGCCACTGATCTTTATGGCCGGACAAAGGCGCTGGGAGAGATAAAGGCAAACCATGTGCTCACTTTGAGATCATCATTCATTGGTAGAGAGCTGAAGGGTGGCACGGAACTACTGGAATGGTTTCTTGCACAGAAAGGTGAAGTTAGGGGATTTAAGAATGCCATTTACACGGGATTTACTACTCTGGAAATTAGCAGGGTAATCGAACGTCTGTTGCAAAGCTATCCGGATGCGGCAGGTCTCTATAATGTATCGAGCGATCCCATAAACAAATATGATTTATTGAAATTGATTGCGAAAAAAATGCGTCCAGGAATAAAGGTATTACCCGAAAAACAATTTCGCTGTGACAGAAGCCTTGATTCGACGAGGTTTCGCAAGGAGTTTGATTACAATCCTCCGAATTGGGGGAATATGGTGGAAGAATTAAGTCAAGAATAGAATATAAAGGTGGCAGATTATGCTTGAAGGAAAAACGATTGTTGTTACCGGTGGGACAGGTTCGATGGGGAAAACCATCGTGCGTCGAATGTTGTCGGGTGAAAAGGGAACTCCTCGAAAAATAATTGTCATGTCCCGGGATGAAGCCAAACAACATGATATGCGGATGTCGTATTTGCATAAGTTAGTTGCAACGGATGAAGTTGTTTATCGCAACTTCATGAACCTTCTGGAATTCCGAATCGGCGATATCCGCAACTATGCGGATGTTTGTTCGGCAATAAAAAGCGCAGACGTTGTAATTAATGCGGCCGCGCTCAAACAGGTTCCGGCGTGCGAATACTTTCCCGTACAGGCCGTCATGACCAATTGCATGGGCGCGGCCAATATTGTTCGCGCCATTGAAGAAAATGGTTATCCCGTTAATACAGTGGTGGCGATCAGTACGGATAAAGCTTGCAAGCCAATCAATGTCATGGGAATGACCAAGGCACTTCAGGAAAGAATAATTATCACAGCAAATATTTTAAATCCGAAAACGCGCTTTATTTGTGTTCGCTACGGAAATGTGCTGGCGTCGAGAGGTTCTGTCCTTCCCCTGTTTCACGAACAAATTAAAAATGGCGGACCGGTTACGATTACGGTGCCGGAAATGACCCGTTTTCTATTGAGCCTGAATCAGGCAGTTGACACTGTTTTTACCGCTCTTAAAGAGGCCAGACGGGGGGAAACCTATGTTCCGAAAGCGCCCGCAACGAGTATTGTGAATATTGCCCGGGCGTTAATCGGTGACAGGCGCATCAAAATAAAAAATACCGGTATTCGTCCGGGAGAGAAAATTCATGAAATTATGGTTTCGGAAGAAGAAGCCCATCACTGCGTTAAAAGGGGTAATTATTATGCCATTTTGCCAATGCTTCCGGAACTGCTGGACGAAAAAAAACCGGGGTCTGGGGCTCTAAAAAAAGAGTTCAGTTCCGCAGATACTGTTCTTAATCTGCAGCAGACTATTGCATTGCTAAGAAAACATAAGTTAATGATTGAAGATGGCTATCCCGCAGATGGCGAAGAATTATTGCGTTAGCAAATTAGTCTCCAAATGATAAATAACTTATAGGGGAAACTAACTATTATGACGATAAAAGTTATGACCATTGTAGGAACACGCCCGGAGATTATCAAGCTCAGTCGTGTTATCAGCGAATTAGACCTTCGCACTCAGCATATCCTGGTGCATACCGGCCAGAATTATGATTATGAACTCAACGAAATATTCTTTAAAGAAATGGAAGTTAGAAAACCAAATTATTTTCTGAATGCAGTAGACAAAACACTCGCGGGAACAATTGGAAATATTATCGCAAAAGCGGATAAGATAATGGAAAAGGAGCAACCGGAAGCCATTCTTCTTTATGGAGATACTAACAGTTGTTTGTCTGTAATTGCTGCGAAAAGGCGAAAAATTCCTGTTTTTCATATGGAAGCTGGAAATCGCTGCTTCGATCAGCGAGTTCCTGAAGAAATCAACAGGAAAATCGTCGATCATTTAAGTGATATAAACATGACCCCTACTGAACATGCCCGTAGATATTTGATATCTGAGGGCATAAGACCGGAAATGATAATAAAAACTGGTTCACCAATGAAAGAGATTTTAAATTATTACATGCCTTCTATTTTGAACTCGTTGGTGTTAAAGGCTTTAAAACTGGAAAAAAACAAATATTTTGTGTTAAGCGCGCATCGCGAGGAAAATGTTGATTGTGAACAAAATTTCAATTATCTACTGGATGCATTAAATAATGTCACTCGAAAATTTAAGAAAAGAATTATTGTTTCCACTCATCCTAGAACAAGAAAGAAACTGGAAAGTCTGAATCGGCGGCATTTTGATCCAAAGATATCCTTTCTTAAACCTCTGGGTTTTTTTGATTATGTAAAACTACAGATGAATGCCGCATGCGTAATTTCCGACAGCGGTACTATTACAGAAGAGTCATCTATTCTTAATTTTCCTGCGGTAACTATTCGTCAGGCGCACGAGCGCCCGGAAGGAATGGATGAAGGAACTTTGATCATGTGTGGTCTGAAATCTGCTGATATTATTGAGGCAATTAAGACGGTATTGGCCCAATATTCAAAGATTAATCGCGAATTTAAAATTGTCCCGGATTATGATGTGGATAATGTTTCTAAGAAAGTTGTTCGGATTATTATGAGTTACACTAATTATATAAATCGTACCGTCTGGCACAAGATTTGAGCTTTAAGCTATAATTTTTGTCAGCTTACTTCTGATACATAGTCTATGGTCTGCTTTTTTATCCTGTTCTTTTACTAAATGTATTTATACAAAGATCACGAAATGAATATTCTGCAAATATTTCAAACTGAAAAATTTTTCAAAGGAAACTAATTGTGTATCGTGTTCTCGTAACAGGTGCCACTGGTTTTATAGGAAAAGGATTATGCAAAAGAATTGTGGCAGAAGGATGGACTGTGCGCGGCTCAGTCAGATCTGAAAATCAGGCACATCTTCTTCCCCGGGAAGCTGAATACGTTCAGATAGATTCAATTGGTCCCGACACTGACTGGACTAATGCCTTGACTGATGTTGAAACAGTTATTCATCTTGCCGGCCGGGCTCATATAATTAAGGATACATCATTCGGCTCTCTTTCCGAATATCGCGTCGTAAATACCGCAGGAACCGAACGCCTGGCTCGGTTTGCTGCAAGCAAAGGAGTCCGTCGTTTTGTATTCATGAGTACCGTTAAAGTAAACGGAGAAGGCAGGGCATCAGCATATACTGAAAAAGACATTCCTAACCCTTCAGATTCTTACGGAATAAGCAAGTGGGAAGCAGAAAAAATATTAAAAATTATTGCCGATCAAACTGGTATGGAAGTTGTTGTCATAAGGGCTCCAATTGTATACGGTCCAGAAGTTAAAGCTAATTTTCTCCGGCTATTAAGAGCAGTTGATCAGGGGATCTTCTTGCCGTTCGCTCGTATAAATAATAAACGTAGCATGATATATTTGAATAACCTTGTTGATGTTATTATGACGTGCCTGACACATCCAAAAGCAAACGGGACATATTTTGTCAGAGATAATAAAGACATGTCTACGCCTGAATTGATCAGGCTCCTGGCCATGGCGCTTGGTAAACCGGAAAGATTATTTTATCTGCCTTTGTCTTTATTGAACCTTGGCGGCTGGATGACCGGAAATTCAAAGGCCATAGACACGCTGACAGGTTCTCTGACGGTTGATTCATCAAAAATAAAACGTGAACTTGGATGGGAACCTTTTTTTTCAGTCGAAGAAGGAATAATGGAAACTGTTCGTTATTATAAGAAAGAATGTGCAGCATGAAAAGAATATTTGATTTTATTTTTGCGTTACTTCTGCTGGTGATTCTGTTTATGCCTATGTTGATTGTTGCCATCGCCATCAAATTATCTTCGCCAGGACCAGTTATTTATTGGTCAGATCGCGTGGGTATGGATAATAAGATTTTCAGAATGCCAAAGTTCAGAACCATGCGGATTGATACCCCTGCTGTTGCGACGCACTTATTGAAAGATCCCGACGTGTTTCTGACGCCGATTGGTAAATTTATGAGAAAAACAAGTCTGGATGAACTGCCGCAATTCTGGAGTGTCTTGACAGGCGATATGAGTTTTGTCGGTCCCCGGCCTGCATTATTCAATCAAGAGGATCTGATTGCCTTGCGGACTAAAAAAGGTATCCATCAATTAACTCCCGGGATCACGGGATGGGCGCAAATCAATGGTAGAGATGATATTCCAATTCCCGTGAAAGTAGATTATGATGAGTACTATATGAAAAATCAATCTTTCTTCTTTGACCTGAAAATTTTATGGAATACTTTTTTCAAGGTGATTAAAAAGAAAGGCGTGGCTCATTAATATGAATATGTATTTTCAAATTAAAAACCCCAAAATATATTTGATGATTTTCAGCGATGTATTGATATTTGCGTTATCCATTGTTCTCTCTTACTTGTTTCGCTTTGAATTCTCACTGGACCAATTTTACATTCATCAAATAGAAATAAATCTCCTCTGGATTGTTCCCTTGAAGTTAATAATATTTTTTTATTCCGGGCTCTACCGTGGAATGTGGCGTTATACCAGCATTCGTGATTTTTGGATTTTAGCCAAGGCCTGTCTTTTATCTACTTTATTAATCCTCGCTGTAATTTTGTATATAAGCGGTTTTAAGGGATATTCCCGCGCCATTTTTATCGTAGATGGTG
>JAPLJP010000179.1 GCA_026388535.1 Deltaproteobacteria bacterium
ATTCCCGCTGGCGGCGGTTGCAAGGAATTGGCCGTGCGTATGACGGAAGGAATTCCTACCGGTGTTGTCGAAATGGGATTGAATATGCAGTATCATTTTGCCAAGGCTTTTGAAAATATCGCCACTCCCAAGGTTGCCACAAGCGCTCAGGAAGCTCAGGATTTAGGCTTTATCCGCAAGACATGCTCCATCAACATGAACAGAGACATGCAGATTTACGAAGCCAAACAAATCGTTCTTGGTCTGTCCAAGTTCTATAAACCGCCTAAGCCCGCTCTGATTCCCGTGATGGGTGAGAACTTCCGCGGCATGGTTGATAGTATTCTTATGAATATGTATTACGGTAAATACGTTTCCGAGTACGATTTGTTTGTGTCGAGAAAAATTGCCCATGTTCTTTCCGGTGGTGACTGTGCGGAAGGAACATATGTGACGGAACAGGAGATTCTGGATCTGGAAAGAGAAGCTTTCATGAGCCTCTGCGGTCAACAGAAAACACAAGACAGGATAAGTGCCATGCTGTCCAGCGGCAAGCCCCTGCGTAATTAAAAACAAAGGATATGTCCGGCGGCTGTTCTGAAATAATCAGCCGCCGGCATTTAACATAACAAAATCCTGTAAGGAGGAATTATACTATGAGTGAAGCTGTCATTGTCGCATCCGTAAGGAGTGCCGGTGGAAGATATAAAAGAGGTGGTCTTGCCGCAACAAGATCGGATGCCTTTGGTATCCAGGTAGTCAAAGGTTTAATGGCCAAAGTGCCGGAAGTAGATCCGGCGGAAATTGATGATCTTATCGTTGGTTGTGCCTTTCCGGAAGCAGAGCAGGGCATGATCCTGGGGCGGACTCTGGCGATGGGAGCGGGCTTGCCCATTTCATGCTCCGGCATGACTGTTAACCGTTTTTGTTCGTCAGGTGTTCAGTCTATTGCCGATGCCACAGCGAAGATTCGCGCCGGCTGGTCGGAAATCATCATTGCCGGCGGCTGCGAAACCATGACGCATATTCCCATGGGCGGTAGCGCAGCGCGTCCAAACCCGGATTGGAAATTTGACGGCAGCATGCCCAATCTTTGGATAAACATGGGCAATACGGCGGAAAATGTGGCCGAAAATTATAATATTTCCCGTGAAGATATGGACAAGATGGGCGTGGAAAGCAATCGCCGCGCATATGAAGCCATCAAAGCCGGAAAGTTCAAGGATGAGATCATTCCCGTTCAGGCTTTCAAATACAAGATTAAAGACGGTAAACGCATTCGTGAAACGGTTACTTTTGACACGGATGACGGCGTGCGTTGGCCGGCGAAGATTGAAGATATGGCGAAATTGAAATCACCCTTCAGGCAGGGCGGGAGTTGCACAGCGGCCAACTCTTCGCAGATGACCGATGGCGCTGCTTTCTCTCTGCTGATGACAGCAGAAAAGGCGAAGGCATTGAAACTGAAACCCCTTGCCAAACTGGCATATTATGCGGTTGCAGGCGTTATGTCAGAAGAAATGGGTGTTGGTCCTGCTTACGCTATTCCGAAAGTTTTGAAACTGGCCGGTTTGACGACAAAGGACATAGATGTTTTTGAAATCAACGAAGCTTTTGCGTCGCAGGCCATTTACTCCTGTCGCAAAGTCGGAATCGAAGACCGTTATTGGGCGGGCGACATAAACCCCAATGGCGGCGCGATTGCTCTGGGGCATCCGCTGGGATGCACTGGCGCCAAATTGACGGCTCAGTTGCTGCATGAACTGAAACGTCGCAACGGCAAACGCGGTATTGTTTCGATGTGTATCGGCGGCGGAATGGGAGCTGCCGCTATTTATGAAATGCTTTAATGCCATTAGGGCTATCAGACATTAAAAGTCGATAGCCCTGGCATAATACAAAGTAAGCTTTCATAAATATTTTAAAGTATGAAAGCAACTTTGTATAATAAGCAAATTGCCCCTTCCTAGCTTAAAAAGCTATTTCTCTTCTATTCAATCCCTCCGCCATCCTCTTTACAGGGATGGCGGGAGGATTGGTCTCAAAAGTTTTTTATCAGTTTTAAATC
This sequence comes from Deltaproteobacteria bacterium, assembly GCA_026388535.1. GTDB lineage: Bacteria > Desulfobacterota > Syntrophia > Syntrophales > Smithellaceae > Smithella. Next base: position 2,048 of record JAPLJP010000179.1, read on the forward strand.
CCGCGTCGCTTTGCGCCTGGGATAATTTCCAATAGCCAAAGTATTGGATAGTTCCACTTGCGCTTTGAGCTTCATTCCATTCGCTCTCAGCGAGTGTCACTACGACTTACGCTTTAATGAGCCTTGATTTTTACCCAAAGGGCACTGCGCCGAAACGTAGTGCTCGGAAAATCTTAGAGCGAATTATCCCGCCTCCTTAAGGTGGCAGGGACAAACTTCGCTGCGCTCTTTTTACCACGGCGCTATGCGCCTGGTATAGTTCAACCATCAAGTTCCAGTGCGCTTCGCTTCTAGAACTTGGGTTTCACTATCAGCGAGTCTCATTAAAATCAAGTTGACAAATATGTTGTCGAAAAGTTAGCCTGTCAGCATAATAAAATAATAAGAGAGTATATGAAAGCAGGTTTTATCCAATTTTCACCGGAATTCGGCGAAGCTGACGCGAACATCGAGAAAGCGTTATCAATGATTGAAAAGGCTAATGCCGACTTGATCGTTTTGCCGGAGTTATTCAATTCAGGTTACCTTTTTATTTCTCAGAAAGAGGTTGACGCTGTAGCTGAAGAAATTCCTGCGGGAAAAACAACTCGCGCACTATGCGCGATTGCGCGCAGGAAAAAAATTAATATCGTTGCCGGTATAATCGAAAATTTCCAAGGTGACTTATATAATTCCGCCGTTTTAGTATCACCTGCTGGATACGTGGGGGCTTATCGGAAAATCCACCTCTTTAACGAAGAAAATTTGTGGTTCAAACCGGGCAATACTGGTTTTAATGTTTTTGATCTGGGGATTTGCAGGATTGGAATAATGATTTGCTTTGACTGGTTCTTTCCCGAAGCTGCGAGAATACTGGCGCTGAAAGGAGCAGACATTATCTGTCATCCGGCTAATCTTGTACTGCCTTATTGTCAGGATGCAATGGTTACCAGATGTTTGGAAAACAAAGTTTATACTGTAACCGCCAATCGCACCGGCTTTGAAGAAAGAAGCGGAAAAAAATATTCTTACACAGGTAAAAGTCAGATAACCGCGCCGGACGCGAGAATTCTATATCAGGCCGACGCCCAAAATGATGAAATAGGTGTCGCAGAAATTGATGTTCGGACAGCGCGCAACAAGAAAATAAATAAATATAATGACGTCTTCACCGATCGCCGAACTGACTGTTATAAGAAATTGATTAAAACAAAAATTTAAATGTCTTCAACTCAACAAGAAAACTGTTGGTGTATTCATATGTTTTTATTGTGCCATACAAAAGAAACTTTTTCTCTTGAAATACGGGATGCTTTAAGCTATAGCACACGTCACTCGGGCGGTTAACTCAGCGGGAGAGTGCTACCTTCACACGGTAGAAGTCACTGGTTCAATCCCAGTACCGCCTACCATGAAAATAAATGGGGTACGGATCATTCCGCACCCCATTTATTTAGATTATTAAAAATAAATATTCTCCCTCAATTGTATTTTTGCTTAACAATACAATGTTATAATTTTACAGCAAATATTTAATTGACATACAAGAGCTAATTAATTATAATTTAACTATGATAAATCAATATCATATCAAACAGGTTGTCAACTTTGCTTCATCATTCAAAGGTAAACCAACCGTCCAATCGCGGAGGATTTTCTAATGCCCGCCATAGAAGTGAGACACGAAAGAGTTGTGGTCGAGACTGACCAATACCGGGTGGAAGGAAACATAACATTGCCTCAAGAAGGCTATCGCAGCCGTCTTTCCGATTACCTGAACCGTCGCGATCAGGAATTTCTTATTCTCGTAAACGCGGAGCTGATCGCACTTGACGGATCGGGGCGCGACTGGAACACTCCTGTTCTCATGCTTGCGAGAAGACATATTCGTTTGGTAGTACCGGCTACTCAGGAAAGTGAAGAGTAAAATCCTTCTTAAAGTTGGTGTTATAAAAATCATAATTACAACATTCTCTCCTTTTTTATAAATATTTCTTTGACACGCAAAATTATTATTCATATACTTGCCAAAAAGAAATACGTTCCTTTCAAATCAAAAAACAACAGATATATAAACACCGCGAGAAGCTTAAAATTATGCGGGAAATAAAAAATAAGAAAAACTGCAACAAAAGGAGATGAGATGCATATAAAAGATTTGTTTGATTTAAAAGGCAAGGTGTCCATAGTCACCGGAGGCGGCAGGGGTATTGGCAAATTTATGGCCACGGGATTGGCGGAGGCGGGTTCAAATGTTGTGATCGCCTCGCGCAAGCTGGAGAACTGCGAAAAGGAAATGCAAGAATTGGAGAAGCTGGGGGTTAAAGCTCTGGCGGTGAAATGCGATCTGGCTAAGAAGGACGATATCGAAAATCTGGTTAAAGCCACAATGGATAAATTCGGCACCATTGATATATTGGTCAATAATGCCGGACTAACTTGGGGCGCACCTACTCTGGAATTTCCGTTGGATAAATGGGAAAAAATATTCGACGTCAATGTTAAAGGTGTTTGGGTTCTATCCCAGCAGGTTGCCCGTATTATGAAGGAAAAGGGCGGGGGCAAGATGATCAACGTTTCCTCAATTTACGGATCGCGAGGTTCCAATGAGGAAGAGCATCCGGCTGTGGCCTATAATCCATCGAAGTTCGCCGTAGAAGGTTTGACCAAGACGCTGGCTCTTAAGTTAGCCCGTTACAAGATTTATGTAAACTGTATAGCTCCGGGATTTTTCAAAACTGATATGATGGCTCATGTCTTCAAACCGGAGATGAAACCAATCCTCGATCTGACTCTTGCCGCCATTCCGCTCAAGATGTACGGCGAAGAAGATGAAATAAAGGGATTGGCAGTCTTTTTGGCATCCAAAGCTTCCAATTACATCACCGGCGGTATATTTCCGGTGGATGGCGGACTGTCAGCGCAGTAAAAGCTAAAATAGTTTTAAAACGAATAAGATATTTATTTGTTTTTTCTGAAGAAGAGAGAACGTTTGTGTCAATAAAATTTGGTATTACTTTATCCTGAAATAATAATAGAGGAGATATGGCTATGAAGATTCCGCAGTATGTAACGTTCGGCGAGGTAAAGAGAGTATGCAAGGAGTTGGGTTTAAGAGATTGGACGAAAATTAAAAAGCCGAATGTGACAGCGAAAGAAGCTGGCATAATTCTAAAAATGGTGAACATTAAAAAGATGCCCATAGCTCTCGAAGACTTTCGTATGGGATTGGAAGTGGAACTCGAGCATGGGACCATGTTTGATGACGCGAATGTGACAAATAATCACCCCATTCTTACGGGGATGATCGTTCTCGCGCATATGAAGGAAACCCTTGATTATTACGAGCGGCTGGATGTTGCCGAGATAGAGGGAGATTTGCTCAAAGCCGTCCTTTCAAAAAATCTTGATAAGATACGGACAAAGTACAAAAAACTAATCAACGCTCAGTCTGCTCTAAATAAGGCGGTGTCCGCTCAATTGAAGTAAATCATTCCCATATGGTTCATTAATAGGATCTAATGACGGATGGAAGTGATTGTCTGGTTTGATAATTAGGAAAGACGGTTTGCCTGAACGTCAGCTATAATGTCCGTCAACATCGGACGTTACTCGCATCTTTGGAGATGAAAATGCCGTGTGCAGAGACCAAGCTCAATGTGTCCGAAAAATTCACTGGCAGATACACGCCGGCCAGGCGCTGGGAAATAATTGGTCTGATGGCGCTTATTGTTACTTTGCTTCTTCCTTTTTTGCGCAGGGCATTTGCCATAGACGATCCTCTCTTTATCTGGATGGGTCGGCATATTCTCGAATTTCCCCTGAACCCATATGGTTTCAGCGTCAACTGGTCTGTCATCCACGAGCCGATGTCTGTGGTCATGCAGAATCCCCCTCTCAACAGTTATTTTATTGCTGCAATCATCTTTTTTGCCGGACTCAGTGAAACCGTTTTGCACGCCGCTTTCCTTTTACCGGCAATTGCTGCCGTTTCCGGCGTTTATCTGATCGCCCGTCGGTTTTGCACCCGTCCTTTTGAGGCGACACTTGTTGCTATCTTAACACCAGCGTTTCTGGTATGCGGATCAACAGTTATGTGCGACATGATGTTGCTTGCTTTCTGGGTTTGGGCGATTTATTTCTGGGTCAGCGGTTTGGATAAAAACTGTCTCTGGAAAATATTGCTGGCGAGCGTTCTGATAACTTTAGGCGCTCTAACAAAATACTACGGAGTTGTCCTGCTTCCGTTGCTTCTGCTTTATTCATTGCTGATCAGACGCAAGGTGGAATGGTGGATGTTCTTAGGCCTGATTCCTGTCGTGTCTTTGATCGCCTACAATTACTGGACAGAATCTTTATATGGACAGGGCTTGCTGCTGGATGCATTCAAACTCTCCGGGCAGTACCGGGACGCGCGGGGAATATCTGTAATTTCCAAAAGCCTCGTGACTCTTGCGTTTGCCGGAGGATGTCTGTCCAGCGTTATATTTTTCGCGCCGCTTTTGTGGAATCGCAAAACTCTGGCGGCGCTTGTCGGCATTGGCGCGGCTTTGTTTCTGTTTTTCGGCTTTAGGGGAAATATCGGAAACTATTCATTTAAGCCGGCCAATAATGATCAATGGCTTCTGGCCGCGCACATAGGACTTTTTGTAACAGGCGGGATAAGTATTCTTATTCTGGCGATCAGAAATTTGGTCGCTAACAAAAACGCGGACTCAGCGTTGCTGTTTTGCTGGCTTCTGGGCACTTTGTTATTTGCGGGATATTTTAACTGGACAGTTAATGGCCGGTCTTTGCTTATTGCGGCTCCGGCGCTGGGGATAATCATTATGCGGCAAATTGAAGAGAAAGAACACAGCACGAAAACACTGGCCGCTTTTTCGTTCATCCTTCCCTTGATATTAAGTTCATTAGTTGCGCTTGCCGTGGCGCAGGCTGATTACCGGTTTGCCAACTCTCAGCGTGATGCCGCTTACAGCGTTCATCAGAGATTCTCATCAACAGGTAAAATGTTGTTTCAGGGGCATTGGGGCTTTCAATATTATATGGAACTTCTTGGCGCAAAGCCTGTGGAATATCTGGAAACAAAGTTTGATAAAGGCGATGTAGTTGTTGTGCCGGAAAACAACACTTTCGTGGACAATCTTCCTGATGATTTGAAAATTAACAGAATAAACGTTCCATCTGGCCGGTGGCTGTCGACCATGAATAAATTCAAGGGAACAGCTTTTCATTCGGATGCGTGGGGCCCCATTCCTTACGGATTTGGGCTGACAGTTCCTGAAACATATTATGTTATAAAAGCGTATGATGTGAAATCATCATCGTTGTCTTTGCTGGGCAGTGATACAGTAAGGCGAAACGCTCTGATAGTGCGTCAGCCATAGAAAATATTTATGCCGGTACATATGGAATAATTAACCGGGATAGGATATATTGCCCATCATAATTATTCCGTGATGAGTCTCTTTAGGAGAAGCTTATAAATGAAAAAAATAAAACTTACATTATTTATCCTGCTGGCGTTGTTCGTAGCCGGTTGTGCACCCGTATATACAATCAATCATTCTGCGCCTGTTAATCCAATAAGTTTACCGGAAGACGGAGCCGCTCATTATTGGGCCCAGAATGAATGGTGGTACTATACCGGTCATCTTAAAGCGGAAGACGGAAAAGAATACGGATATGAATTAACTTTTTTCAAGAGAATTACCAATGAAGATAATGTGCCTGAATTATTTATTCCCATTCCGGCTTACTGGCTTAAGGATGTTGGAATGCTGGGACACTTTGCTGTCACTGATATTACAAATAATAAATTTGCGGCGACTGATGTCAATAACTTTTTAGGTTTACCATGTAAAGCTGACGATAAGAAATATGACCTCATGATTGATAAGTGGACGGCGCGTGAAGAAAAAGGGAAGCATATTCTTTACGCTGAAATGGACGATTACCGGATTGAACTGGAGTTGGAACCAATCAAACCAGCGGCCTTGCATGGACGAAATGGCATTGTGAATAAAGGCGGAAATAATTCCAATTACTATTACTCATTTACGAACATGAAAACATCAGGAACTTTGTCCATTGACGGTAAGCCGGTTAAGGTTAGTGGAAAATCATGGATGGATCATGAGTATGGAACGATGAAGCTCACTTACCCGCAGACCGGATGGGATTGGTTCAGCGTTCAACTCGATAATAGTCACGAGCTTATGCTGTATGTAATAAGAAATGACAAAGATATAAAGAGTAATCACATCGGGGGAACATTTATACTGCCAAATGGGAAAACAATTCCTGTAAAAGCGGAGGATATCGATATTAAAAATTTAGATTACTGGCATAGTGAACAAACCGATTCCGATTATCCTTCTTCATGGGAAATAACCGTTAAATCATTAAAATTAAAACTAAAATGTAAACCGGTTATGGCTGAACAGGAACTGGATTTGAAGCCGATGCCATATTGGGAAGGGGGTATACTAATTAGCGGAACCTACAATAACAAACCTGTAAAAGGCAAGGGGTACTTTGAATTGGTCGGATATTCTAAAAAATATCCTATAAATTATATAAATTAAGTGAACTTGACATAAAAGTGAATTCATTTTCTATTGAATTTAGATTCAACACGAGGCAATAAACTTTACAAGCTTATTACCTTGTGTTATTGATAAAACATTGAAAAACCATTGAGGAGAAGTAACATGTCCGGCCATTCAAAATGGAGCACAATTAAAAGGAAGAAAGGCGCGATAGATTCCAAACGCGGTAAGATATTTACCAAGATTATCAAGGAAATAACCCTGGCGGCAAGACTGGGCGGCGGGGATATTGAAGGAAATTCGCGGCTCAGGCAGGCGGTTGCGCTCGCCAAAGAAGAAAATATGCCCAAGGACAACATTGAACGGGCGATTAAAAAAGGCACCGGCGGCGATCAGGGTGCGGCTGCTTTTGAAGAGATAACCTATGAGGGTTAGGGCCCTGGCGGCGAGGAAGTTCTGGTGGAAATTATGACTGACAACAAAAACAGAACTGTGGCGGAAATCAGACATATCTTTTCCAAGCACGGGGGGAATCTTGGCGAAAACGGATGCGTGTCGTGGATGTTCGCGAAAAAAGGGAGCATTGTTATTGATAAAAAAGTTATTGATGAAGATACCCTGATGGAGTTGGCTCTGGAAGCCGGAGCGGAAGACGTGAAAAGCGAAGATAGTGAATATGATGTAATTACCGATCCCGCTTCATTTGAATCAATAAAAAAAGTGCTTGATGCCAAGGGGATAAAACATCTCGAAGCCCGAATCAGTATGATTCCGTCAAATACCGTGAAATTGGGAGCGAACAAAGCGGAACAAATGCTGAAGATGATGGAAAAGCTCGAAGATAATGATGATGTGCAGAATGTTTATGCTAATTTCGATATAGATGAAGATGTAATGGAAAAGTTAAGTTAAAAATATCAAATTTCAAGCAGGATCCTGTTAAATTTTGTTTGGTAAAAGTAAATTATTTACGGAATAAAACAAATTGCTAATACTAGGAATTGACCCCGGCAGTCATGTTACCGGTTACGGCATCGTTGAAAAGAAGGGGAATTATCTGCGGCATGTTCTCCATGGCGAAATCAAAGCGAAAAAAGATTCTCTTCTATCCGCAATGTTAATTTCCATTTATCAAAAGCTAACCGAGGTAATAACCGAGACCTCGCCACAAGCCATCGCGCTGGAAAATATTTTTTACGGAAAAAACGTTCGCAGTTTAATTAAACAGGCCCAGGTAAGGGGCGTGGTAATTTTTGCCGGTGCCGATAAAGGTTTAAATGTTTTCGAATATTCACCATTGGAGGTGAAAAAAGCAGTGGTAGGTTACGGCAGGGCGGAGAAAAGACAGGTACAAGTAATGGTTAAAGCCATATTAAAATTGCCCCAACTTCCTCCGGCAGACGCCGCGGACGCGCTGGCGACCGCGATATGTCACGCTAATTTCTTAAAGGAACAGTCAATATGATTGCCTTAATCAGCGGTAAAATTGTTTACAAGGGTATTTCTAATGTTATTGTTGATGTCCAAGGCGTCGGTTACCGTGTTTTTATTCCTTTGACAACTTTCTATGAGTTGCCGGAAGCCGGACAAGCAGTAACACTGCATGTTCATACCAACGTCAAACAGGACGCCATAAATTTGTTTGGTTTTTACACGGTTCAGGAAAGAGACCTTTTCCAGTTGATGATTTCCGTAAGCGGTATAGGACCGAAAATGTCTATGAACATCCTTTCCGGTATTTCCGCGCAGGACCTGCTGAACGCCATATCCGGCGGGCATGTTGAAAAACTGGTTAAGATTCCGGGAGTGGGCAAAAAAATGGCCGAACGTCTGATTCTGGAATTAAAAGAAAAAGTCGTCAAGAAAATGATGCTGGAGAAAACGACGGAAACCGGCATCGGTCCTGATGCCGGAGAGATGATACGGGAAGATGTTCTGTCCGCTTTAATCAATTTGGGTTATAAAAATAATGTGGCTCAGGATGCTTTGAATAAAGCTTTGCTGATTTCCGGGGAAGAACTGGAAATGGATAAGCTCTTAAAAAAGACATTGAAATTTCTTGCCGGGTAACTTGAACGGATAAGGTATACGATATGGATAAACCGATAAAAAATTCTTTAATCAGTCCTGCCTGTGACGAGGAAGAAAGTGAATTCGAAGTTACTTTGCGTCCGGCAAAATTAAAAGATTATGTCGGTCAGGAAAAAGTCAAGAGTAACCTGGCTATCTTTGTCGAAGCGGCGAAAAAACGTCGCGAGGCGCTCGATCACGTTCTTTTATACGGCCCGCCGGGTTTGGGAAAAACTACTCTGGCTTATATTATTGCCAGAGAAATGGGCGTGGAAATTAAGGTTACTTCCGGGCCGGTTATTGAGAGGCCGGGAGATCTGGCGGCGATTTTAACGAATATGCAGGAGCATGAGGTTCTCTTCATTGATGAAATTCACCGGCTTTCCCACGTGGTGGAAGAAATTTTGTATCCGGCCATGGAAGACTTTCATATCGATATTTTAATCGGACAGGGACCATCGGCGAGGTCAATGAAATTAGACATTCCCAAATTTACATTAGTGGGAGCGACAACCCGCGCCGGTTCTCTGACTTCGCCTTTGCGTGACCGTTTCGGCATGCATTTCCGTCTGGAATTTTATTCGCCGCAGGAACTCGCCATTATTCTCAAAAGATCAGCTTCCATTCTGGGAGTAAAACTTGCCGCCGAGGGAGCGGAAGAATTGGCAGGACGCGCGCGCGGCACGCCGCGTATCGCTAATCGCTTGCTCAAACGCGTCCGTGACTATGCCGAGGTAAAAGCGGATGGGACAATTGATGGAAAAATAGCGCGGGAAGCGCTGGACGCTTTTGAAGTTGATCAGAAAGGCTTTGATCAGATGGACAGAAAGCTTCTCCTGACGCTCATTGAAAAATTTAATGGCGGACCTGTTGGAGTGGAAAGCCTTGCCGCGGCAATCGGCGAAGAAAGGGTGACCATTGAAGATGTCTATGAACCGTATCTGATTCAGGAAGGTTATTTGCAAAGGACAGCCCGGGGAAGAGTTGCCTGCGCCAGAGCGTACGAGCACTTTGGTCTTAAGGCGACCGGGCAGGGAGAAATATTCTAGTACGTGGGGCTGTTGAAAAACGCTCATCTGCGGCGTTGCGCCACGCCTTTCGTCATTGCGGCGTATGAATAGATACGCCTCATTCCTCAAGGCTTGCGCGCCTTGCATATAAGCATTTTTGAACAGCCCCAAAATAGATGTCTAGTTGTTAGGAATGAATACTTTTGTTTTAAGGCCTGACCCCATTATTTCCTTCAAAACAGAAAAAGGAGGTTATCAGGGTGACTATAAAAAAAGATTCGATGAAAAAGATCATCATATGGGTTTTATCTGGAATCGGATTTCTTTGTCTGCTAGCTGTATTGAAAAGTGAAGTTGATATTGAATATTGGGAGTATATTAGGGAAGTTCTTTATACTGTAATTATTTTTGTATTGACTATATGGTTAATAAAATTCCTTTTTGCAAACCGTAATAAAGCAGAGGAAAATATTCATGTAGACGAAGAAATATTGAACAATACCAAAAAGGTAAATAGAGAGATAAAAATCGAAAAGTCTAATAATATTTCAAAAGAAAAAAATTGGATAAATAAAAATATTACAATTAGTGGGTTGTTTACGTCTTATATAGCAGTTTTATTTATGGTGTTATGGTTAATATTTTGTTTCTTTATAACAAAATTCTTGACTGATTATATTTCAGAAGACATGAGAAACATTTTCGTATTGATAATGTTTCTTCCCGGTTCATTTGGTATTTACAAGGTAACGAAGAAATATTTTAATAGAAAATAAGGACATAAAAGGCTCTTTAACTATAAGTATTGGGGTAAACGAATAAAAGATTAGGCTGTTCAAAAAGGTTTAGAGGCAAGGCGCGTGAGGATCGAGCAGCGGAGCGTACTTTGAGCGTACGTGAGTATGCGAGAGCCGAAGCGCAACGCAGCATATAGGCCTTTTTCAACAGCCCCACATGTGATTTTATAATATGAAAATATTAATGCACATCTGCTGCGGACCCTGCACGATCTATCCCCTGAAAGAATTAAGAACTCAGGGACATGAGATAACCGGAGTTTTTTACAATCCCAACATTCATCCCTATCAGGAATACGAGCGACGCAGTCAAGCGCTAAATGATTACGCGGATAAAACATTTTTAAATATCATCTGGCCGGAAGGTTATCCTATGGAGGAATTTTTACGCGCGGTTGCTGCTTTTAAGGAAAATGAAAGATGCGCCTTTTGCCTGAGGAATCGCTTAGTCTACACGGCCGAGTTAGCTATTCGGGAAAAATACGATTGTTTCACAACAACACTGCTCTACAGCAAATATCAAAAACATGACTTGATTCGGGAAATAGGAAAGGATTTAAGTCGGCAATTGGGTGTATTTTTTTATTATCAGGATTTTCGTGCCGGATGGGACGAAGGTGTAAAAATATCCAAGGAACTGGGTATGTACCGCCAGCCTTATTGCGGCTGTATATATAGCGAAAAGCAAAGATATTATAAGTAAATCAAACCATTCCGCTTTCTTCGGCTAACTTTGTTGGCTTCGTCGTCAGCTTCCTCAACGTATTATCATATACGCCTGCGGAGCCTCCTCCTCGCCGCCTCGTTATCCTTTGAAATCGAAATGGTTTATAATAAGTAATTAACTGTGGCGATTATGCCACACCAAGACAGAAAACAACTGATTTTATCGATTCGTATTTCAATAAAAACATAATTATTACATAAACTTATATTTTATGACAAATAGAGCAAGATATGGTATGTTACTTGCTGTTATTTAAAGTATCAAAGGTTAGAGATATGCATTTACAGCGTACATTAAAAAAAGAAATAAATTGTTTCAGTATCGGTTTGCATACAGGCCGGAAGGTTAACATGAGGATAAAACCGGCTCCTGCGGATACCGGTATAATTTTCATCCGCAAAGATTTGCCGGATGCCGCGCCGATTCGAGCGAGTTATGACAATGTTTGTGATACGACGTTGGCGACAACTTTGGGTTCTAACGGAGTAACCGTTTCCACCGTGGAGCATCTTCTGTCAGCATTCAGCGGCATGGGGGTGGATAACGCCGTTGTAGAACTGGATTCTTTTGAAGTTCCTATCATGGACGGAAGCGCGCTTTCTTTTGTGAATATGCTCAAAGAAGTGGGCACGCATGTGCAGAAAAAAAATAAAAGACTACTGATAATTAAGAAACCGGTGTCCGTGAATAACGGCGATGCGAGCGCCATGTTCATGCCATCGGATGCATTTAAAATAACATATGAAATAGATTTTAAACATCCGGTTATCGGCAAGCAATCATACGACATGACTTTCTCGGATGAGATATATGAAAAAGAAATTTGCGCCGCCCAGACATTCGGTTTTTTAAAGGATCTGGAATTTTTGCAGGCGAAAGGTCTGGCTCTGGGCGGTTCGCTGAAGAATGCTATTGTTCTAGATGAAAAAAAAATTATCAATAAAGAAGGACTGCGTATTCCTGATGTGTTTGTAAAACATAAAATTCTTGACGCGATCGGAGATTTGTTTCTGCTGGGAATGCCGATTATAGGTCATTTTATTGCTTATAAATCCGGTCACTGTTTGAATAATCTTTTACTTAGAGAGTTGATGACCAAAAAAGACTCCTGGGAAATCGTCAACTGTATCAATAAAGAAGAAGTGCATAAGCTTAATTCATTTAAAAAAATTCCTCCCTTTAGAATTCTCGACGCCGTTCCAGTTTAAACCAAATTAATCTTGATTTTTATTGTCAGGTTGCCTAGTATACCACTTTAAAGTTTTATTAATGGTTGCTTCAGGGCAAGTATATTTGCAATTTCAACAACTTGCCATGGAAAACTTAAATTATTAGCTTAAATAAACAGGCTTTGCCTGCAACAATCTCAATGTGGTTATAGTACTAATATAGGTGAAATTTAATTAATTTATAATAAATCCTGAATAAACAATGCCTTATGAAAATAGTGAAAAATAATTTTTGCCGTATTATTTTAATTTCCTTGTTTCTTGTTTTAGGTTTTATGCGATTGCCGATGCAGGCTCACGCCATTGAACCGAAAATAACGGATATTCTGATTACGAATAACACGGAAAATGTGCTGTTATATGCGCGTCTGCTTGACGGCTTTAAACCGGATATGGAATTGGCCATTTTAGCCGGAATCCCCACAACTTTTACCATGCAGCTCGAAATTTATCAGGTCAGGTCTTTAATCTGGGATAAAAAAATAACCAGACATGAAATTAAACGCACTATAAAATATGATAATCTCCAGAAGACATTCAGCGTATATAATAACGGCGGCACACAACCGGTTGTTTTTTCTGATTTTGAAAGCGCGCAGAAGGCTATGGCTGATTTTAATGGAATAGTTGCTGTGCCTCTTTCTTCGCTGGTAAAGGGGAATAATTACTATTTGATTATTAAAGTTAAAATGGATAAGGTGCGCCTGCCTTTGAACATGGAAAAAGTCTTTTTATTCGTCTCTTACTGGGATTTTGAAACAGCATGGAATAGGCAGAATTTCTCCTATTAATGGATTTTTTCCCGTAATAACGGAATGAACAGCCTTGATTTGCCTATGAAAATAAAACAAACAAAAAGTAACATCGATGAAAAGGAATTAAAAAAACGCCGCCGCGAATTGATTATTATAGTAGTTTTGGGCATTTTAGCCATTACCTTTACGCTTCTTGCCGGTCAATTTTTCAACAAGGAGAATCTATCTCTATCAACAAACGTTTTTGTTTACGGCCTTTCCAGCATTAATGTTATTTTAATCCTCCTCTTGCTCTTTCTGATTATCCGCAATGTCGTTAAACTTTTTTATGAACACCGCCGCGGTGTTATCGGCTCCAAATTAAGGACAAAACTGGTGGCCACCTTTGTCGGATTATCCCTTATTCCGACAATTCTGCTTTTTTTGTTTGCCATCAATTTTCTTTCTTACAGTATCGAGTTCTGGTTCAATATCAAGATCGGTGAAGCTTTAAACCGGTCGCTGGAGGTAGCTCAGGTTTATTACCAGCAGATGGAGGAACAAGCCAAGTTCAATGCCCGTCAGATCAGCGCGGATATAACGAAAAACCGTCTCTATGAAAAAGAGCGAGTTGAATATTTGAAGAGTTTTATCGGTCAGCGCCAGAAGAATTCTAAAATAGGCATGGTCGAAACTTATTTTGATTTTCAAAAAGAAAAAATTGTTTTCGCTGATGATGAACATCCGGAGCTGGTTCCGGTGACTCTCGCTCCCAAAATGATAGAGGATATTTATTCCGGCAAGGAAGAATCAGCGGTTCAGCCTACCAATATTGGAGATGCGGTTGTTGGGATTGTTCCGGTTTTCTCTTCCGCGGTTCCGTCGGAAGTAATCGGCCGTGTTTCAGTCAGTTACGTAATCCCCAAGGGCTTTGTGGATAAACTGAGAAGTATTGCCGACGCATCGGAACAATATGGCCGGATCAAGCTTTTGAAAAATCCGATCAAATCGAACTATATTATTACTTTGTCCATAGTGACTCTGGTAATCATATTTTTGGCGACATGGTTTGGACTGACTCTGGCAAAGGGAATCACTGATCCTATTCAGGATCTTGTCCAGGCCACTAATAGAATTACACAGGGAGATTTAGATAGCCGCATTGATATTGAGGCAGACGATGAAATTGGACTTTTAGTCAAATCATTTAATCAAATGACCAAGGATTTAAAGAAAAGCAAAAATAGTGTG
>JAPLJP010000081.1 GCA_026388535.1 Deltaproteobacteria bacterium
AGAAGTGATAAGCCCTCGTCATAAACCTCATCAATGAGATCAAACACTAAATTTTTCATAACAAAATAGCCAACAACAGCCATAAGAACAGGAACGACAAAAATCATAATATCCGAGCTATTATTCTTGCGATTAGCAAACAATCCCGTCAATATAAAAAATACTATAAATCCAAACCATATTGCGGGGAATATTCGCTTATAAAAAAATATGCTGCCTGATGAAAGTTTCTTCATAGCTTTATTTTAATGCTGGCTATATTCGGTTAGATTAATAACTAGGCGTTAAACATTGCATAGCGAACAGTTACATATATTGGTAAAGCGCCAAAAAGGATGATAACTACAGCCTTTCCCCAACATATAGCTTTTACAAGTTGGCCGTATTCTCCACTCAATTCTTCTAACTTTAAACAAATGTAACGATTCGCGAAAAATGCAAGTATCAGCGCTACACTGAACATAATTGTAAGCCCTACGGACAACTCTTTAGACGCTTTTACTATAGAGTTAAATTTGTCGCTTGTACCAAAGTGGTAGCAAAAGGCAAGCGATTGAAAGACAATGAACGCAATAATAGCATTCGAATACAACTCTAATTGTTTTGTTATTTCTGTTTTGTCCATATCTTACCTCCTATTATCAATATTTTTCTACATCTTACGTTTTGATACTAATTCCGCAAAATATTCAAATGATCTGTTATATGTTTTTTCCGCTTCTTTCGGAAAACAGCACGCCGGCAGTTCCCTGCTCTTCAAATGATACGTAAGGCAATCACAACACACGCCCTTTCTACTACATGGTTTATAAGTGCAATTGCACTTTTCAAGATGTACCTGTTTTTTGCATTCCATCGCTTTCTTCCTTTACAAAAATATTTTTACCGTCACATCAACAATTATTTTCGATGACTCACAGTGATTCCTTTTTTGAATTGAAGTATGCATCCACAATATTCATCAAGTAAAACAGTAAAAAAAACAAAACAAATATGACTAATGCCTTTAAGCCTTTTTCTGAATACTCGACATTCTTATTAATAAATTCCATCAAAGGACGTATGAGAATTATAATAAACATGCAACCAGCAGCACTGAAAATTGTTCCTTTAAGTATCTGACGATTATAAAATTGCCCGAGCCCGGGGAAAATTGCAGAAAGTACAGGTGCAATCCATTTTTTAGTTTCTATCTTTCCTCTGAGACCGGGATGTATTGCTTTTACTGTTTCAACTTTTTGATTATTAATATCTATAAATTCACTTTTGGAACGCTTCTGTTCCAGAAATATTTTTATTTTATCTAATATCTGATTTTGGGCTAGGTAGAAGTTCATTTCTTTCACTCCAGTGCCACCTTCTATTGAAAGGCGCAACATGTGCATATTAGCGTTAATTGATCTTATCACTAGTTTTGAAGGCATATTCACCTTTTCGACGGATACACTTTTTATATTGCGGTACGCGTAACGCGAAAAATCCCTGAGCGTAAAACCCGTTAATCCGCCCATAATATCAAACATGAACAATTGACGGTTTGTCATGATCAACAATACGTATTTCTTCATAATAAGAGATGATTGCAAAGCTGTACAGCAGGCAACAACTTCATCCGGCTGGAATAGTTGAGGATGTTTAAAGAAAACTTCTTTAAGCATTTTTTCTATCAGCGGCCGACGTGCGACAAAAAGATAGCCACTGGAAATTAATAACATTAATGCATAAAAATATAAGATCGTAATTATTAATAGAATAATAATAAAATTTCTATGTAGCAAAAATACTTTAAATACACTTAAACATATAATTAATAATATAAAGACAAAACCCATAAGGGCAATAGACATTTGTAGTTTTTTCTTATCCAACTTTACAGTCCAGATGGCATCAGAAGGAATAAAAGATTTTATGTCGATGGTGGCAACTCCTTTTGCTTCACGACGGCGTTGGTGCATCAAAAGAATAATTATAGGTACAGAGACAAGCAAAAGTGCTACTAAAGCAATGCATGAAATATTTTTATAATTCTTTTCCTCCAGTATATTCTTAAAACTTAAATCCTTCATCTCCTGACTGAACTCTCCTATGTAAGACATATTTTCAACTTTAAAGAGATGGATTTTTCTGGTCTCTCTATCGGTGACTAATACATTGTCTCCCCATGATGCTACATCACCCGCCATCCGTAATGGTTCAGTAGGTGCAAGTTCGCCTGAAAAACGCCCTTGATTGTCATAAACAACAAGTTTCGAGTTTTCGAGACCATTTTTCGCCAGTAAAAAAACAGCCTTATCATTGCATAGCGTTAAAAGCGTCGGCCATTCATATTTGCCTCTAACCTCATTATCCACATTCGAAAAAATATTTCGCAGAACATCCGCACGACTGGGAATGTATTTCTTCCCTATAGACTCCACATTTGCAAACGTCTTGATAAAATCACCTTCAGTAGAATAAATATCCAGTCTGTGAGCGTTAGTGTTGACGATAAGAAGATTGCCATCTTCGGTAAACAATATGGAATTAGGAAATTTTAATTCGGCAGGCGCCTTCCCTTCTTTACCAAAGTTTTTAAGCAACCTGCCCTGATAATCATAAATATAGCCTTTGTGATTTGAAGAATCTGTTACATAAATTCTGTCTCTTGTTTTATTTAAAGCAAATTTAAATACGTTGCGTATTAAAGAACTGCCGTCCAAAACTTTTTTAAGCTCGGCATTTTTTACCTTATAGATACATTTAGACGCTACATCTCCTATCCATATTTCATTATCAATTAACTTAAGTTGGGTCAGTTTGATTTTTTCCGGCAAAATCTCCTTGCCGGTGACATGACCGGTGTGATCCAGCAGATAGATCGTATTCCCCCATGATACAGCGACACCATTTTCAGACGCGCTGATAAAGTTAGGAGATGGAAGTTCATTTATCTTGTTTTCAGCCCACAATTTCACGCCAACCAGAACAACAACTACAAGAATAAAGAAGAGGATAATCTTTTTTTTTTAATTTTTGACAGTTCTTGCTCAAACATCGGGATATTGTCCTCTTTTTTTCCTGCGAAAATTTCTTTCATGGAATTTGAACTCCTTTACTTATCATTAGTGTTTGAGTGACATTTTATGGCATGAAAACGTCTTTTTCAGATACTTAACCTGCTTCTTCGATTATTTGCCTGTAAATACTGCTTTGTGGTGCTTGATAATAAATTATATATAATCTTCTAATGGCTTTGTCCATATACTGACAAAAAGTTTTTTTAGGCCTGTTCTTCTCTAACGATTTCATGATGATCGTCGGCGTATTAGGCTGGATATTGCTCCTCCCGACCCTGTAGAACCGAATTGAAGAGAAGGTTAGCCAGTTGAGGCAGAATGAGATGATTGTTCCCGCGAAAAAATACTTGACAATAATAGTAACCATTGGTTACTATTATTACCACAGGTAATATTCAATACTTTTTTAGGAGGAACTTATATCTTTCAACGACTTTTTAAACGAGTTAGTTTAAACAATTTAATTTAATTAATAAAAAGAAAGGAGAAAACCATGTCATTACCAGACAGAAACAATCCATACACCTTCAATCCCTATCTTGAATGGAGAAAGAACGTGGACTATTACGAAGAAGATCCCTTTTTCCAGAAATTAATCAGGCTTTACGCCGGAGACGAAGCTGAGCAACTTGACCGCGAAGCAAAGGCGTTTTCAAAAAAAGTGTCATTTCGCTGGCGTGATTTTTCAGAACGCATAGCCACTCCCGAATCACGCCCCTATATGATGCATTATGACGGGCATAAAAACCGCATCGACCGTATTGTCCGGCCCTATGAAATCGAAGTCATGGAAAAAGAGGTCTTTTCAGAAGCGTGGTTCGCCGACAAGACATCTGATTGGACCCGTTTTGTGAAACTCTATCTGCTGAGCCAAAATTCAGAGGCAGGTGTGTGCTGCCCTCTGATATGCACATGGGGCATGGCTTCCCTTCTGGAAAAATACGCGGACACACCGGAAACCAAAGCCGTTCTTAACCATGTAAAAAATGGCATTGACGGCGTTCATGCCATCGGCGCCCAGTTTGTTTCCGAGATACAGGGTGGGTCCGACGTGCCCGCCAATCTGCTGGAAGCAGTGGAGGAAAACGGGGTATGGCGGATCTATGGCACCAAGTTCTTCTGTTCCGCGGCCCATGCCGATTATTCCGTAATAACCGCCAAACCCAAGGGTTCTGAAAGCGTGGCCCTTTTCGTAATCCCCATGTGGCTCCCCGGCAATAAAGAAAAGGAAATCCGCAACAACTACACCATAGATCGTATCAAACGGAAAATGGGTACGGTGGAACTGCCCACGGCTGAAATCACCTACAACGGTACAGTGGCCTACCCTGTCGGACCATTAAACCGCGGCGTAGCCAATGTAGTAGGAATCGTGTTGACCTATTCCCGTCTGGCGATTTCCATCGGGTCCGCCGGCGGTATGGCCCGTGGACTTCGCGAGGTGCAGAAATACGGGGAGTTCCGAACAGCATTCGGCCTGGCCCTCAAGGATTTTCCCATGCTGGTAGGCCAGTTCTTGAAGAATGCGCACAATGTCCAGCGCACCCTGGCCGGTAACTTCAAGGTATATAAAGACTTCATCGCTCTTCCCGGAGGCCTTTCCGTGGGTCTGGAGTCGGGCGGGCTTTTTGTCAGCGATAAGTCTGACGAACCTCTGGAGATGAGAAGAAAACGATTTGACGTAAGACAACTCGTGCTGCTCGAGAAAATTACGGTAGCAAAAGACTCCGGCGATATGTCCCGACTGGCCATCAGCGCTTTAGGCGGTCATGGAGTAATGGAAGACTTTTCCAGCCTCCCGAGAATGCTTCGGGACGGGCTGGTGAACGAACTGTGGGAGGGACCGCGAAACGTACTGCTGACCCAGTTGTTCGTGGATTTTCAGAGGGCCAGGAAATGGTATCCGCCGGAAGAGTTTGTTAAAAGCTTATTGAAAGGTACCGACAAGAAGCTTATTCGCGAATACACCGCTGAACTCGAAGGGATCATGGAACTTCCCCACTTCTTTGAGATGAATGACAAAACCATTGAAGCATGTGGGCGCTGGGATGATTTTTGCGACCGTTTATTCCATGCTTATCAGGATCTGGCCCTGGCAGAAGCCGAAGCCGCTGATTAGTTGCACATAAACATAGGCAGTGGTAAGGCATGTCTTGCCCCTGACAGATTACAACTGACAAATAAATATAAAGGAAAAATGTTAAATGGAAACACCTTTCGAAGCGTTAACCAGGTTAAAAAAAGGATCCCGGCCTGTAATAGGATGTTTTCCCCTTTATCCTCCCCTGGAATTGATACACAGCATGGGCCTTGTCCCTATAGTCCTGTGGGAAATCCAGGATACAGTGCCACATGTTCAGGACGCTGACGGACACATTCAAAAATATGCGTGCTCGGTAAGCCTATGTCTCGCCCAGCTGATAATGACGTCTGGGAAAAAACTGTTCGATGGTCTTTTCTTCTATAATGCGTGCGATACGTTGCGCAATCTTCCGGAAATCCTACGCGAAGGACTTATAATATCCGGATGTGGTCCACTTCCCATATTTCGCATGCATGTTCCAATGACATCTTCAGACCAAACGACAGCGTCCGATTACCTAAGGGGCGAGATAGAAACATGTATTCGTTCTCTCGAAAAACACTATGGGGTGAACTTTTCTGAAGAACGTTTCGCGGAAAGTGTCTCTCTTTATAACCGTATGCGGAAACTCTGTATGAAACTGGAAAAGGCTGTTTCAGATGGCAGATTACCATATGCCGATTTTTCCCGGACACTAATGACTATAAATTTTCTTGCAGTGGAAGAGCAGATAGCCTTTCTTAAGTCGAAGCTTGCCGACATTGAATTAAAAAAGATACCTGGTGCCGCCCGGACCAAGGTGATTGTAAGCGGTATTCTTCCACCGCCGTCGGCAATTTGTGAAATAATTGACCAATTCGGGCTTCGTGTGGTGGGAAATGATGTTGCTTCTCAGTATCGTTCCTACGCAAAAATATCGAAAACAGGGAAAGATGCTTCGTTTTATTACATGCATTTTTACAAAAATCATTTTCCGTGCACGACACTTCTATACGCTGCGGATAGACGCATAGAGGCAATAGAGAATCTGGTGGCGGAAAGAGGAGCGAATGGGTTTATCTTTATAGGTCAAAAATTTTGCGAGTACGAATATTTCGAAATGCCTTATCTTGAAAAACGGCTTAAGGACAAGGAAGTGACCGTTTTGTCTATAGAGATATCTATGGATGACAACACAGCCATTGAGACATTCAGGACTCGCCTGGAAGCATTTACGGAGATCATTTCCGCATAATATGGAGGCTCTATGATAGAAGAAATTAATGGAAAAACAAAAGCGGGGAAGCACCTCTCGGAACTATTGGTGAACGCGTATGTTGATATTCATACCAAGGCTGCCAAAGGGGCCTTTGTGGTATGGGGAGCCATTATAGTTCCTGCGGAAATTTTTAGAGGTTTTGAAAATATGGTGTTTTGCGCGCCGGAAAGCCACTCCGCCACCTGCGCGGCAAAAGGAGTCGGCGGGGCTCAATGTCTAAAGGCCGAATCCCTGGGTTATTCAACTGACCTGTGCGCTTATGCCCGAATTGATATCGGCTGTCTTTCCGATGGATGTAAAGAGTCCCCTACCATGGGTCTGCCTAAACCCCATCTTCTGGTTTCAAACACCAACAACTGTTCATTGCTGGTCAAATGGTTTGACATCCATCACCGGAACATGAACATCCCCCACTTTATTTTGGATGTGCCGTTCTGCTATGGCCAGCAGCGTGAAAAAGATCTTCAATACATTCTAAACCAATTCAAGGACCTGATAGACACTTTGGAAAAACTTTCCGGCCAGAAGTTTAATAAGGATAAGTTTTATGAAGCTGCGGCTTACTCAGCCTCGGCAGTGATGGACTGGAAAAGATTTTTAAAGTGTGCCGAACACAGACCATCCGGGATCACGGTTTTCGACTCCTTTGTCCAGATGGCGCCGTTTCTCTTAGTTCGTGGTACGCCCGAACTCGCCGAGCATTATAAAATACTGGCCGACGAGACCGAGGAAAATGTGAACAAAGGAATTTTCCCTGTGCCCGATGAAAAATACCGGTTGTTGTGGGACAACATAGCACCCTGGCACCAGCTTCGGAAAATGTCAAAACGATTGGCCGGAATGAGTGCCAATATCGTTGCCGCGCCATACACATTGTGTATTGGAGCAGTGGAGGGAAGTTATGATCTTTTATCCTTTGAGCAGAATGATGACCCTCTTTGGTATTTTGCACGGATACAGAACCACTCTGTTTGTCCGCAGGGAATGGATCTGCGTATTTCAGCTATGGGGACGATTATTGAAAAGCTGGGCATAGATGGTGTGGTATTCGCCAGCAACCGGAGCTGCAAGGTGTTCTCCGTTATGCAGATGGATGAACAGAGACGCATCAGCGAGAAATACGGCATTCCTTCCATCATGATTGACGTGGATCACGCGGATGTGCGTAAATTCAGCGAAGAAAGTGTTTATATCCGTCTGGAGGCGTTGCTTGAAAGCATTGACGCCGGCCGGGCGCGTGCGAGCACCTAACGGATACGCCGACACGCCCTTTACTTTTTGAATTTTAACGCGATGATCCTTCCCAACTCCTGCATGTGGCTGGTGACCTCTTCCCTGCTCCTGCCCGGGTAGTTCCTGAAGGTTATGACTATACCGTTCATGGCCGCGAAGTACGCATGAGACAACATCCGGACGTTCTTTCCACTGCTCATCTTCGCGAAGATCCTGTCAAACTGAGCAAGGAGTACCCGCTCGCCCGAGTTAAGGCTTCCTATCTTTTCCTTGCTCAGAGAACCGTCCAGCATGAAATGCGTCATCATCCTGAAATACTGATCGTTGTCTACTAGAAATTTTATAAAATGCTCTGTCACCTTTTCAATTTTGATATTATTGTTGTCGTCAATAAGTTTACCGATGAATTCCACTATTTTGGCGCCGCGCCTCATGCACGCCTCCACAAACAGCGACTGCTGATCGGGAAAGTAACGGTATATAAGGGCGTGAGAAATCCCGGCCTCTTTTGCGATATCCCGAATGGTTACCGCATTGAAGGACTTTTTGGAGAATACCCGCTCCGCCGCGCCAATGATAAGGTCGCGCCGTGACTCTCTTTCTTGCTCCTTGAGTTTATTGAATGAATCGCCTTTTGTCATGACACCCGAAGAATCAGAATAAAGATAATTTACTTAAACAACAGTATCATTTTTTGTTCAAGTATTATTTGCTCGGTTTTAATATTGATAGTCATAATAAGATTCCTTTTCTAATAAAATTTTCGGAAGAAGTATAAGGAAAGGGATACTTTGTGTCAACGGTAGAAATTTGGGTGATGAAATATTATGTTTTAAAAAAGTGGCGGCCAACACAAAAATCAGCAGTACTGCGTGTATCAGTAACGACATCAAAAAACCTAATGTAGTTAAACCGGCAAAAACTTACTTCACCGAATGCCCACTAGCATGTATCTGCCTGAATTTTTTTGTTATGCGAACGATATAATTACAGTTAACACATGTATAATATTAAATGTACTAAAGATTCACAATATTAATATTCAACATAGTAAATTATATTACATTCGCATGTACGATTCGCCACCATTCTTTTATGACCATTGTCTTATCATTTTTTAAATATATCTTTTTAAGATCATCTGATCCGACACTTACAATATTATTAAATTTCCTTTCTTCCATAAATGGTATTATTTTGTATTCCTCAATACCAAAAGTAAATGGCTCACTTGTTTTCTTCATATATGCAAATTCCCTTTTTGCGCCCTTATACTTACACGTTTTATCTAATACCGATTTAAGTATATAATCGAATATTATAGAGCTTCCCTTACCTGAATATGAAGAAATACAAGCCAGCGTATCATCAACAGATTCTGGGTTCAAATAGGGTGTTGTGCCTTCCCATATAAATAATGACTTCAATTTTCTATTATAACCACACTGTACCAATTTATCACTTAGTTTTTCTTTAAGAAAATCGATGGGAACATAAACTACATGATTGGGTAATGAACCTAGTATCTTTTGTATTTTCTCTTTCTTTTTCGACATTGTAGCAGGGTGGTCAACCTCAAAAACTGTTATCTCTTTAAGATAATCAAATCTGTATGCTCTGGAATCAAAACCTGCTCCCATTATAACTACCTGCTGAATTTCATTGGCAATACATTCTTGTAAAAAATCATCTATATATCTTGTACGAGCAACAACATAGTAATGATGACCTATAAAAAGCTGATCTATTATTTTTACTACACTGTTTCTTAATAGTTTATTTTGAATAAGAATCTTATATTTTGGAGTTAGAAAGTCTTTTGCTAAGGGATCATCGCAGATACGTTCTTCCTCTTTTTTCAAAGACTCTATCGTTCTTGAAAGAGCCATCTGCACGGCTGTTTTACTGGATTTCTCTTTTTTCATATTTATCCCCTTGCAAATGAACCGTTTCTGTAATTATAATGTATCATTACTCAGCCCAACTACCGCAAATCACCTGCTTTGGGAACACCCTGACCAAAGACAATCAAATTTGAATAACCTCTGAGCATTGTAACGAGCACATATGTTCAAATTACCACGCGTCCCCAAAGTCAGGTGCATTTGCATTGTCAGTCTACTGTATGCCAGCTTGTCTTATCTCAGACACTATTGCATCTGCAATTATTTTGTGTGCAGTTTCATTTGGATGACCATCTCCAAATCTAGGCGGAGAACCACGCCAATGAGCATACTTATTCCTATAATTTTCAACAATATTAGTCCTGGGTAAATGTCTAATAAGCGCATCCTGGCCATTTACAATTAACACATCAGATGGAAACCATTGCTCGTTTACTTTCACCAGATTACCATCATCTCCTAACACGACAATTACAACTCTTGTTCCGTATTCCTCTGCTACCTCATGAATTACTTTATATACATATTTTATCAATTCCGTCCGTGCACTGGTCGGATTTGGTATTATTCCAAGACTTCTAAATGCTTTATATTTAACCATATTAAAGTCATCATAAAGTGATAGAGGTAAGCCTACCTTCCAAAAGAAGGAAAACGCGTCTGTCCAACTAATTGATGTGGCTCGATACCGACTAACCGGCAACTCCGGTACTTTACTCAGAAAGACAGGAGGGTATAAGGCGAAATGCTGATCTTCTTCGTAAAAGAACGGTACTGGTGTTTTCCCAAAAGATGATGGGGCAAAGGGGGTTTGGGCACGATCTACCAACCATGTTGAGTATTGCACAAGAAGGTAATCAGGCTTGTAAATTGGCACTAGTTTCTTTGCAAGAAGCATCATTTGGGAAAGACCATAGCCACATACCCCAGCGTTCTTAATAGTCCCTTTAAGAGATTGACCTACCAAATATGGATATGTATCTTCTGCATAAGTTGCATCTCCATAAGTAAAGGAACATCCCAATGCCAGAATAAGGGGTCTTGGATGTTTCGAAGTTCTCTCAACCTCCATAGGAACCCGAAATCCATCTTTGTCATATCGCATTGGAACATCCGGTCCTATTGGGAATACATGGGCTCCAACAGCGTTCGGGATAGGTGCAAATCCTAGTTCGGCATCAGCTGCATGAACATGTCCTTTCCATCCACGTTGGTTCGTTTTGATGCTCTGATAGATATTGGCTATCCGAAAAGCTACATTGCTCATGTAGACGGCAGCGCAGATAGCAAGAAGTAAGAGAACATTAACTGCAAAATTTTCTTTCTTACTAAGGGCTCTTTTCTTTTCCATTTGAACTCCTTTGTTTAATATTTAAGACCCATAGCTACAAGATTGTGTCATAGTGTAGCTGGCCTGACGGAGCCGCGGCTGAGCAAACGACTTTCAAACGCGGCTCCGTTCGCCCACCGCAATGGAGCGCAGCGGAATTGCGGTCAGGTGGAGTGATTTGTTAGGCGGTTATGACTAAAAACGGTGAAAAATGCCGTCAACCTGCAATAACTGACCAGAGTTTAAATCTGAAAATCCAGTTTCAATTGCAACCAAGCTATAACCTTTTTTCCTCATGCTCATACACATTTCCGGAAGCAATGTCTCGTCCTCATACAAAGGTATAAGCGACATCTCCATTTGTATGGTGTCTATTTGCATAAGTGACTTTTCTGCCCCTTTTAATACCTTGCTTTCATATCCCTGTGTGTCTATCTTCATATAAACCCTGTCGGTTGTTTTGCATAAGCCACCAAAGATTGAGTCAAGTCTCTTTATTTCTATTGTCTGCTTGCCAATATATTTAGATTCTGGTGCTGATGCCAAATGAGAAGGCAACATGTCAAGTAGTGAACTACTATAAGAATTCCCTGCAATATTGATCTCTTGTTTTCCTTCTGTATCGCCCAGTGCAATATTAAAGATTTCCCAATTTGGGTCGCTTCCCGCTTTTTCATTTAACAATCCAAATGCCGAACTCAATGGTTCAAAAGATATAATTCTATTTGCATAGCCAAGGTCCCTTAATTGCTGAGCATATTGACCAGAATTGGCGCCAATATCAAAAACAACATCAATGCTATAAGATTTCAGTAGTTGCTTTCTCCGTGCGAGCGGGTAAGTTTCTGGCGTGAATCTACAGACGTCATAGCCGACTCTTCTAAATGCTTTTCTGAGTTCTTGCTTTATACCCATGGTTTGTTTCTCTTGACTTTTTGATTGTCGCCTAACATTTGCTTAACTTGACAACGCTATGTCACGAAAAGTGCTGGGGAGCGCAGCGACCTGCAGTTTTCGTGACATAGCGTTGTCAAGTTAAGCAAATGTTAGGCGAATTTTTTCAAGTATGATCTAATCTGCATTTTAAATAGCTCCTGACTATATTTAACTTTCTTTTCCTTTTTCTTAAATTTTTTATCAAACTCTACTACTTGACTATTGTCAAAATTATAAGCATCACTTTGTTTGATCTTCCAATTTTTATTTCCGAAAAATCCAGGCAGCGTCTCTAATACAAGTAAGCCCAATGGAAATTCTCCATCCATATTACTTACATTGTAGTCAATTCCGTTTTTAAATCCATGCTTACAATAGTTGTGAGGATCACCATAAATTATTATTCCTGGAATATTTCTTTCTTGTACTATCTTTTTTGTTTTTTCAATCAGTGCTGGACCAATTCCCATCCTCTGATAGTCCGGATGGACACATAAAGGACCAAATGAAACAATTTCTACATTTTCTTGGTCATCTCCAATAAGCATAGATTTTGTATACATAATTGAACCAACAATATTTCCATCTATTTCTGCAACATAATCAAGTTCTCTAATAAAATCATTGTGGTCGCGTAATATGTGACATAAATAGTGTTCATCACATCCTGGAATATATAAATTCCAAAAAGCTTCCCTTGTTAATTCTTCAACTTTAAAATAATCTCGTTCATTTTCTAGACGAATTGTTATATCCATACTATCCTCCATTCTGTGCGAAGCGTCCAGCTAACGAAAAGCTGAGCCGGAGCGTAAGCGATCGGCTCTAGCGGCTTGTTAGCGCTTTCATAATAAATTTTCATGGCTACTTAAAATACAAATCAATATAATCAGCTACTGTCCTATCTTCGTCTGGCTCAGTCATTTTTTGCATACGCCAATATTTTCTAGTTCCCCATGCTTTCATGATAAACTTACCCTTACGCTCATAGATTTTTCCATTGTTTATGTAGTTAATTTTTGTTGTAATTACCCCCTCGAATTCTAATTCCGCTGAACTAATTATTCTTAGATTACCTTTAATTTTCATATAATTTACACCACCCTCACAAGGAGGTGACGCTCGAAAAGCTTCACAGGATTCTTCCTGATACCCATCTATAACCAATTTGCCATCTACCTCAGATATTTTTGCTTTTCCAACGCCGCTTAAATTTTGCAACCACTGAAGAGTAAGAATATGCTCACCTATAAAGTTAGGAGGATAATTACTAGAAATGGCAAAATTACTTCCGAAAATGCCGATACCCAAAATAATTGCAGATAAGATCAACTTAATTTTCATAGGCCCCTTTATATATTTGGTTTCATTTCGCTAACGAAAAGCTCAGCCGGAGCGTAGCGATCGGCTGTATTGCCTTGTTCTGCGTTGTTTATGCTAATGCCATCTCCGCTTTATGATCCGTTAAGATCTGAGTCACTACATAAAATGGAATAGCATAAATACTGAATGCCACTAAAAGTGAAATCCATTGTATGTGATAAATACTGTAGCCACTACCCCACCACACATACCAGAGAACCAGACAGCAAGTAATCCCGTAACAGGGCCACACCATTATCGAGCTCCACTTTGTGAAGAAGCCAACTATGACTCCAATAACAGCAAAAAATAATAAATTTGCGCCTAACGCAATTAAGAATGCGGCAAAAGTACCAACGCTTGCTTCAATAACTGCAAAAGGTTGTGTCGGCCAGAGAAAGAGAATTAAGGAATAAAGAAACCTATAAATATCTTCTCCAAATTTAACTTTGTATGTTGAAACGCGCAATAATGGACCTAGGAAGCCAGTGACAATAAATACTGCAATAGTTTTCATTAGCCTTTTCATTCTTTATCCTTAGCAATTAATTACCGCAGAACATTGTTTATATAGATCTATGTTACCACGGGGCTTCGCCCCTCCGCTTTGCGGGATAATTCGACCTGCAAGCTTCACTTTATTTCTGAAGCTTGGGTCTCATTAATATAGCAAATGCCGCAGTGCTGTCGGCATAAACCCCCTTGAAATTACTTCATGTCTTACATCTAATTATATGTTTTATAAACATTATCCGTAAATTTCGCGTAATTTCTTCGGGATATTATGCCGATTCGTATAATATCCCAAGTAATTAACTAGAGATTGTCAGAGGTAATCACGCTCAAAGACCTCAACAACGTTTATTTAAATGCAACTTGAATCTGAAAAATTTAAAGATAAGACGCTAATATAAATGCACAACTATTAATAATCTGTCAATATTTTTTCATTACAATATTCTTTATTTTTATTTTTTTGTTCTAATTTGCAACGCGGAGAAGAAATTAATCACGGCAATGATCGCGCCTATCAGAAAGACGTATTGATAACCCCATTTAACCCAGACAAAACCACCAAAGACAGCAAGGCAAATGGAAAAGATATGATCAATGCTCACGCCCATCGTCAGCGTCTGAGTAACATCTTCGGGTTTGACTGCTATTTTCTGGAGATAAGTCGCCCGCGCCATTCCCACAGACATCAAAAGTTGATCAAGAATGTAACAAGTAAAGGCAATAAACATCGCCGTTGTTTCCGTAAATATTTCTCTGGCAAAACCATAGCCGATACAGACAAATACAAGCATTACCGCCTCCGTTGTGAGAATAAATCTTTCACCCAATCTATCAATTGCCTTTCCCAACATGGGTTTGAAAAAAATACCGATGACGCCGCCCACAGCCAGAAGAGTCGCCAGCACCTGTGTCTTTTGCTTAAAATCAGTAACCAGCACCCAGGGCGCGAAGGTTAGAAATATCTGCTTGCGTGTCCCGTACAGGATGTTCAACCAGTAGAATAATTTGTATTCCCTGCGGAGCTGAAATTTCATCCTCACAGGAACCGGCTCGTCTTTTTTCATCA
>JAPLJP010000149.1 GCA_026388535.1 Deltaproteobacteria bacterium
TTTCCCGTCGGCTCATCGGCCATCAAAATAGGAGCCTTATTGACAAGCGCTCGGGCAATGGCCACCCGCTGTTGTTGGCCGCCGGAGAGTTGATTTGGATGGTGGTATTCTCTTCCCTCCAACCCCAGCATTTTCAGCGATGCCAGGGATCTTTTCTTTCTTTCTTTCGCCGGGATATGATTGTAAAGAAGGGGAAGTTCAACATTCTCCACTGCTGTCGTCCGCGACAGAAGATTGAATCCCTGGAAGACGAAGCCGATTTTCCGGTTTCTGATCTCTGCCAGTTCGTCACGCGAAAGCCCTCCGATTTCCGTGCCGTCCAGTAAATACTCGCCCGCCGTTGGCTGATCCAGACAGCCGATGATATTCATGAACGTGGACTTACCTGATCCGGAAGGTCCCATGATGGCGACGAACTCTCCCTTATTGATCGTGATGGACACATCCTCCAGGGCGTGAACGCCTTCATCGCCGACATCATAAAGCTTGGCAAGTTTCTTAGTTTCGATCAGGGCCATTAGTGCATAAACCTCGGGGCGCTGGAGGAACTGTTATCTTTTTTACTATTCAGACTATCCGTGATGATTTCCTGACCTTCTTTAAGCTCGCCGGCGGTGATATGGGTGTAGCTTCCGTCACTGAGTCCAATGGTCACTTTGACAGGTTGCGGTTTGCCGTTTTCCAATATCCAGACTTTCGTCCCTTTCATTACCTGTTTGTCCTGGGGTTTTTCGCTTTTCCCTTTTACATCGGCTGGTTTGAAGCGCAGGGCCGCATTGGAAATTCGCAAGACATCCTTTCGCGTGTCGATCGTGATGGATACATTGGCCGTCATTCCCGGTTTCAGCTTTAACTGGGAATTATCCACCTGGATAACGACATCGTAAGTGACGACATTCGAAACTGTAATGGGCGCGTTGCGTACTACGGCGACTTTCCCTTTAAAGATCGTATCGGGATAAGCATCCACCGTAAAGGAGACGTCTTGTCCAACCTGGACCTTGCCGATATCCGCCTCGTCCACGTTGGTGTCGATCTGCATCTTGGTCAGATCCTGAGCGATACTGAAAAGAGTCGGCGTCTGAAAACTGGCGGCGACGGTCTGGCCCACATCCACGCTTCGGGAAATGACTGTTCCGTCAACGGGAGAAAGAATATTTGTATATTGCAGGTTCGTTTGAGCGATCTTTAAAGCGGCCTCGGCCTGTCCCACCTGTGCGCGGGTCACTTTCTGCTGGGCTTCTGCGGATTGGGCATTGGTTTCGGCAGTGTCCAGATCGCTTCTGGCAATGAAATTCTGGGCAAAGAGATCTTTATTTCTCTGTAGGGTTCGCCGGGCATCGAGAGTGACAACAGCCGCTTTTTCCATGGTTGCTTTGGCCGACCACAAATTGGCATTGGCCTGATCGACCTGAGCCTGAACGTTGGAAGGATCGATTTGCGCCAAGAGCTGGCCTTTCTTCACCGGTGAATTGTAATCGACCATAAGTCTCTTTATGGTTCCGGATACCTGCGTGCCCACGGATACTGTGGTGACGGCGTTTACCGTACCTGTTGCCGTTACCAGGGCATTAATCTCGCCACGGGAGACCTTTTCAGTTTTATAGGCCATGTTGTTTCCGTTTCCCCGGAGGTAAAAGAAAAGTCCCGTCGCAATTACCACTACAGCGATTATTGATAGAATGATAATTTTTTTCTTCATGGTTTTGCTCCTATGGATTTTTCCAGCGCGGCCTGCGCCATTTTATAATTATAAAGCGCCGTATTCAAGTTGGCTCGGGCGTTATTGAGAGTTATCGTGGCATCCGCGACTTCAATGGGATTGCCCACACCTGTCCGGTAGCGTCCCGAGGCCAGATCGTAGTTTTCCTTGGCCTGAAGAACGGTCATTTCGGACATGGAGATTTGTTCCGCCGTGTCCTGAACATTCAGATAAGCCTGCTTTACATCAAAGCTGATTGCCTGACGGATGGAATCCTCATTTGCCTTGAGAATTTCAAGGTTAGCCCTGGCTTCATCAACCTGATATTTAGTCGAAAGTCCGGAAAAGAGGGGGAAACTCAGAGCGGCGCCAGCGTTCCAACCGCTGCCAAGGGGAAAATCTGTTCCGGAATATCCGTATCCGGCACTGCCCGACAAAACGGGATAGTAGCCCTTTTTGGCCAGATCAATCGATTTCTCCGTGGCCTCCCGCTTGGCGATGATGGAACGGAGATCGGGGCGGTTGGAATAAGCCGTATTCAAGACATCGTTTAGTTGCAGGCTGCTCTTCTGAAAGTCCAGATTGTCCACTACAGCAAAATCGGCATTTTCCGGAACGCCCATGACGTCTTTCAATGTTATCTTGGCGGAGCGCACGGCGTTTTCCGCTTTCAGGACATTGAGCCTGGCATTGCCGAAATCAACTTCCGCTTTGGTTACATCGAATTTCGGCTTGGTGCCGATGCGGAAAAAAGCGTTGGCCTGATCCAGGTGCTGTTGGAACTGCTGCATAGTATCGACAGCAACAACCAGGTTCCGTTGGTTCTGCAGAAGATTATAGTAGGCATTTTTCACATTCAGGACGACCATGGTCATGACATCGTCATAATCAGCCTGAGATGCATTGACATTCAAATTCTGAATCTTCACCTGAGTGGATGTTTTGCCGAAATCGAAAAGGGTCATTCCGACGTTGACATCGGTTGAATATTTATCGTAAGAGTCCAGAGTGCTGCCGGGCGGGGAGGTCGGGCCGATCCGCTGATAGCTCGTGGACAAATTCAACTGGGGATAATAGTTGGCCCTGGCTTGTCCGACCTTGCTTTCACTTGCCTTAATAGCGCCCACGGAAGCCCTGAGGCTTGGATGTTTTTCCAGGGCGATGGAGATGCATTGCTCCAGATTATATGCTGCGGCGCCTGCCGCGGGCTCGACGGCTCGCGTTGTCGAGGGTAGCAAAAGCATAAAAATCATAATCAATATTATCTTTTTTTGCATACTTTCACCTGTGATGATTTTTTGTTTCTTTCTTTCATAAGTCCGCGCAAAGAGAAAAGGGTAATATGTTCCGTCAATTCTTCAATCTGTTTGGAACCGAAAACTTCTCCGGGGAAAAGCCTGGAGATAACTGGATGCGAATGGCGGAAGTAGAGGCACTGGCCGACTATGCTCATGGAACACAACAGCACTTTTCTTTCGTTCCTTCCTTTATTTAATATAGAGGCCACGATACCGATGAGGAGCTTGAAGGAGGGACGAATCATTTCTTCTACCAGAATGTCGAATGCCCATGTCGGTTCCGTGAATTCCCGCGCCAGAAGTTTTCCGAACCAGGCGGGACGGCCTTCATCCATAATCCGCGTAAGAAATGACCGGATAAACGCCCGGAGTTTTTCTTCGGGCCGCTGTGTTTCTTTTATGCCGAGATCAGGCGGATAGGTTTGAAAGGCGATTTCTTGATAATGCTTCAGGACCGCCAGATATAACCCCTTTTTGTCTCCGAAATGATAATTGATGGCGGCAATGTTGGCGCCGGCTTGCCGGCAGATATCCCGCACCGTTGCCTTGGGATAGCCCTCTTCGGAGAAGATTTTACCGGCGGCCTCCATGATGGCGTCACGTGTTTTTGAAGTTGTTTTTTTATCGTCCATAAATAATTCAAACACTTGTTTTAAACAACTGTATGAATATTTTTCCTGTTTGTCAAGGCTTTTTTTAGTCGCGACGGATGTCCATATTTTGCGGTCAAAATTACTTTGACACATAAAATCAATTATCATATATTCCCTCCCCCTTGGCGCGAAACAAAGATTCTGTTATTTCTGGACAATCCTGCCGTAAAGGGTGTTATGATAAAAATATTGCGGAGACAATAAAGTGAATTTTAAAAAAATACTGCGATATATTCTTACTCTGGCGGTAGTATTTGCGGCGGTATATTTCTTCTATGTGCAATTCAAAAAAAACGCGGATGCGATAAGCGCCTATAATTTTAGTGTTAATCTTAATTATATTTTTATTGCATTTATTGTAGTGTTTTTCGCTTTACTATCCGGGCCTTTAGTCTGGCGAATTTACGTGAATGATTATCTTCACAAGAAATTAAGTATTTTTGAAGGTTTTGCACTTTATTGTACTTCCACAATGTTTAAATATGTTCCCGGTAAAATATGGACTTACGCGGCGCAAATAGCGCTGATGTCATCAAAAGAAATTTCCAACGCGGTATTGATTTATATAAATTTGGTATGTTTTATTTGTCTGGCGTTTGTCGCGGCAATGTATACTTTATTTTATTATCTTTTCTGTTTGCAAATATTGCCTTGGGGAATTTCTGTTTTAATATTTTGTTTATTAATCATTCTGGATTCTATTTTTATAATCTGGAACAATGCCATAATTAATTATATGATAGTTCCCATAAACCGCATGTTCAAGATTGAAATACAACCGATAGAAACAAAAAGAATAATTTTTATATACACACATATAATTTATTCATTTGCTTATTTTCTTTTGGGAATAGGGATGTATCTTCTTGCCAAAGGAATTAACATGGATATTCCTTTGGCAAATATATTTGCTATTATGGCAACGATCTCAGTAGCGGCAATAGCTGGTTATCTGGCTTTTTTCAGCATAGGCGGGCTTGGAGTCAGGGAAGGCGCGATGTTTTTTATGTTGAAGCAATTCTCGAATATTGAAACCGCGTTGATTCTTCCTGTCGCGGCGCGTTTATCGATAACCATTGTTGAACTTTTTATGGTAATCGTCGCAATATTTATAGGAGTGAAATACGGCTATTTCCCCAAACTGACGAAAAATCTGCAAAAGGAAGTAGTAAATGATGTCAATTGACATTCAATTTGAATAGAGGGGTTTAATGTGGGACTAATACAATTACTAATTAAAGATCCGTCGGCATTTATTATATTGTCGGTGTTACTGTTATATTCAGTAATTTTTCATGAGTTGGCTCACGGATGGGTTGCCTTTAAAATGGGCGATCCCACGGCTAAGTGGCTAGGGAGGCTGACTCTCAATCCGGTTAAGCATATCGATCCTTTCGGGGCATTGATGCTGCTGATTGTCGGTTTCGGCTGGGCAAAACCTGTTCCCGTGAATCTGGAAAATATTCCAGCTGATAAAAGACGCAAGGGGCTCATTTTGGTTTCGGCGGCGGGTATTACGGCGAACATTATCTTCGCTTTTGTCGCTCTTTTGCTATTGAGGCTGATTTCTCCTGAACCCTCAGGGATGGTTGAACAAATCCTTTTTTTGCTTGCCCGGATAAATATAATATTGGCCGCGTTTAATTTAATCCCGATTCCGCCGCTCGATGGTTCTAAAATACTCATGGGTTTCGCTCCGGAATCTGTAAACAAGTTACTTAATCAAATCGAACCTTTTGGATTTTTTATTGTTATCGGGTTGCTCTTTTTAGGCGCACTTGATCCGGTGATAAACTTGTTTCAGTATATCATTCTGACCGTTATCTCTGTTTTTTTGCCCTGAAAAATGATAGATAATTCGTACGATCTGCAAGTTATATAGTCCCACATGGCTTTGCATGTGGGATAATTCGACTAACCAATCTGACGGCGCTACACTTGTCATATTGGAGTCTCATTAAAATTTGAGTCTCATTAGGAGGTATTGTTATGATGACATTTACTGAATTGTTGGAAAACCGGAGATCAATCCGTGATTTTAAGGATAAAACGGTTGATTTGGAAACGATAAAAGAAATCCTTCAGGATTCTTGTCTGGCACCTTCGGCAAGCAACGGTCAGCCTTGTCAGTTTATTATCATCAGTGACAAACAGATGATGAAAAAGCTTTCCGACGAGAGTAAGAAAAATATACTGCTGGATTTCGCCGAAGGCAAACAGTCATCCAGTCCGAATTATGTTGATATACTCAAGAGTGAAAAGTTTAACGTATTTTATAACGCGCCCTGCCTGATTTACGTTGTCGGCTCGAAAAACGTACGTTTACTGGATGTTGATTGCGCTCTGGCGGTCAGTTATATCATGTTTTCCGCGGTACAGCGTGGTCTTGGAACATGCTGGATTAACCTCGGGGCTCAAATCAGAGATCCGGAACTCAAAGCTCAAATAGGTATGCCTGATGACTGCCGGATTGTCGCTCCCGTTATCATCGGCTATCCTAAGGCTATTCCAGCCGCCTCAGAGCGGCACGCTCCGCAGATTCTTAGAGTAATCAGTTAAAAAATGCTAAATAAAAGCGGAGATTGTTTTTAATACGGCGGCGACATTTGTCTTAAAATGGAAACGGATAAATTTACTGCCCGCGTCCATCAGCGCCTGCCAATCGCCCTGCGCCTGGACTGCTTTAAATGTCGGGCGGTATTTGTTGATTATAAAAACCGTAATCGAGTGTCGACCAGTCTTCATGCCCGATCATTACTAAATCGGTTACATCGCCGCAAGATCGAGTCGGGTCATCTTCCGGATTTAAATCCGCGATCGCTGGATAAGAATCAATTGTCCCGCTTCCGTCCCAGTCGACCGGTCCCGACGCATTGGCTTTTTGATAGATGCAAGAACTATCCATGAAAGTAAACTGAAGAGTAGGGTCACTTGAACCGAGTCCGGCAATTTCATCTAATTGTGTTTCATCTAATGTACGAAGAGCCTCTCTTGAGTAATCTATTCTCGGACCGGTAGTTGAAGGAATGCCATTAAGCTGATATCGGTAATTCATTATGCTTAGATAGTTGGGTTTGTAATTTGGCGCATCTTCGTCGCCGCCACCATGACGAAGTCCGAAATTATGTCCCAGTTCGTGCATGAAAACTCCGGCAATGTTTCTATTGTAGACAGCGTTCGTGGCAGTATCACCCTTATAAGAGCCCCTGTCCCATAAATTTCCCAAAGAAACGATGAAATCTTTCCCGTGCATAATCGCAAATCCCGATGATTTATATTTAGGTTCATGTTTAGTAAAATCGCACGCATTGCAACTTAACTGGCTGTCGCAAGTATTCAAATCGGCAATCAGCGCATAGTGAAAAGCCATTGTTCGGGCCGCATCCATTGATTGGGATTTGAGGTTAGCCAGATACTGAGAGTCAGGCCCCGAGCAATTAGTTGCGTTGTGTTCGCTAAACAACGTAACGACCTTTGAATAAGGCACCACATTTCCGGTGATAATGTGGAGATGAATGCCTTTCGTTCCATCAGGATTTGAAACCGGGGCATTATTGAAAGAGTCAACTAAAGTGTTCATAGCGAGTTGAGGAAAAGTAAAAACTGCGGATTGATCTGGCCTTGGAGCCATACTGTCAACCTGGATGAAAACATCTTTATGTCTGGGGTCAGCGCCTAAAGACGCCAAATCAAGATCCACTTTTCCGTCACAATCAGAATCCACGCCAATGGTTTTCCATGTGTCGGGTATACCGTCTTCAGCAGTGCTGACGCAGGAACCGCCGCAGCCGCAGACAAAATGTCCATGTCGGCCGGAATATTTTACTGTTGAATCCGGAGATTTATAATCGGAACATCCGATTATCGTTAGACCGAAGATTAAAACAAAGATTATGGACTTTAAACCACTATTATTTTTCATTATCTGATTGATGAGAACTTCCTTTATACTGATTTGAGTATAGGAAGGATTATTTTCTATGTCAAGTGTTTTTTAACACTTAATATCAAAAAAGAAGTTCCGCGAGATTTTTTAAACCGGCGGCGGAATTTGCCTTACAGTGGAAGCGGATAACTCTTCTTTTTGCGTCTTTCAGTGCCTGCCAATCGCCTTTGGCCTGAGCGGCTTTGAGCGCGCCAAAGGTGAGGGAAGATTTTTCTTTGCCGATATCATCTGGAATATCCACATCCAAAGAGTTATCCTGTGTCAACTGAATAAATAATCCATTTCCGGAATCACCCTTATGCAACTGACCGGTAGAGTGCAGGTAGAGCGGGCCATAGCCGTACGTTACGGGAAGGGAATATTTCCGTCGGATGGATTCGCACAAGTAATTGATTGCGGCGTCAATCTTTGGCGAAGGGCTTAAATAAATCTGCAGGCAGATGTAGTCACCCGCGACCGCCTGTTTTAGAAAATTCGTGAAAGCTTCGGCAGGTGTCGCGTCGGTTATATTGCCATAGACATCGCCTTGTTTGCTGGAGAGAGCAGGCTGTTGATCCGATATATATTTTTTCTTTTCTGTATATTCTGCGATTATCCGGCGGGCATATTTTTTTGCTGCCTCAACTCCAGGCTGATCAAAAGGATTAACACCCAGATAATGCGTGGCAACAGCGGTGGCCATTTCCCAGATAAACATTTGCGCGCCCAGATCGTAGTCGTCATTAATGTTAACAGTGATTACAGGATGACCAGCACTGATCAGAGATTCCATGGGAGAATATTTTATCTTTTTATTTTGAAAGAACACGAAAACCCGATCTTTTCCGTAAGAAAAATTATCCTGAATCGGCTCATTTAGAACAGGCAGGATTCCTTTTCCTTCTTTGCCGGTGCTTTCCGCAATCAGTTGTTCGAGCCAATCGCCAAAAGATTTCCAGCGTGACGGAAGAAGTAAAGTTAGTTTGTCGCGTCCCGCCAGCGCCAGTGTTCCCAGTACAGCGCCTAGATAAGCTCCGGAAAGATATTCTTTTTCTGTTTCTGATTTATCTGTTGCCTTTTGCAATAGTTTTTCCACATCAACGCCGATAATTGCCGCGGGTATGATGCCCGGAAAAGAAAGCGCCGAATAACGTCCGCCGATGTCGGGATTATTGAGGAAAATATGATACGCGAAAATATTTTTGGCGATTTTTGTCAAAGGACTTCCTTTGTCGGTTATAAAAACAAACCGGTTTCCGGCATTATTTCCTGATTTTTTAAAAGTCAGATTATAAAAATATTTAAAGAGTGAAATGACTTCCAGCGTCGTTCCCGACTTGGAAGAAACAAGAAAAACAGTTTTTTTTAGATTCAGACGACGAGTTATTTTGAGAATATAAGCAGGGTCAGTGGTATCGACGATATGCAATTTGGGGTAACCAGCATGGCTTCTGAATATTTTGCTGAATACTTCAGCGGCAAGGGAAGAACCGCCGATACCCAACAGTACAACATCGTCGATATTTTTGATTAAAGGCTTAAGCGTGGCGCGAATGTAAATTGATTTTTTTAGTGTTTCCGCCGGAGCGTCAAGCCATCCTAAACGATTTACAATTTCATCAGGTTCCTGTTTCCAGACAGTATAATCCTTTGTCTGGATGCGATGGGGAATATTGTCACGACGTATCGCGTACATCGCGATTGCAACAGCGTCTTGATATTCTCCCAGCGAAAAGGAAATATTGGCGTTATCCATCTATTTTCCTGTTTGAGAAAAATTTAGCAATTCCCTGGCTGCTTCGATAATCTTGTCAATCGTGAACCCGAATTTTTCAAAAAGTATCGGTGCCGGAGCGCTGGCGCCGAATGTTTCCATGCCGATGATTTTTCCCGAAAGGCCTACGTAATGCTCCCATCCCAGCTTGATTCCCGCTTCCACGGCAATCCGGGCAGTTATCGCGGGCGGCAAAACGCCTTCGCGATATTCCTGCGGCTGGCGATCGAATATTTCCCAACTGGGCAGCGAGACAACTCTTACTTTCGTGCCGTTCTCAGCGAGCTTGCGGGCGGCCGTTAGCGTTAAAGAGACTTCCGATCCCGTGGCGATTAAAATCAATTCAGGATTGGGCGCTGACTCCCACAAGATATAACCACCGCGTCTCGTGCCGAATGCGGCGCTGTATACGCTTCGATCCAACACCGGCAAATTCTGGCGGCTGAAAACAAGAGTCGTCGGGCCGCTGGTGTTAGTGAGGGCCAGACGCCAGGCCTCCAATGTTTCATTGGCGTCAGCGGGCCGAATAACTGTCATGTTGGGCACCTGACGTAGATTCATGGTTTGTTCAATGGGTTGATGTGTCGGGCCGTCTTCTCCCACGCCGATGCTGTCATGCGTGAAAACAAAGATCGCGCGCACACCCATCAGCGCGGCAAGACGCATCGGCGGGCGCATGTAATCGGCAAAGGGCAGGAATGTAGCTGTATACGGAATGATGCCGCCGTGCAGGGCCATGCCTACGGCTATCGAGCCCATCGCGTGTTCGCGAACCCCGAAATGAATGTTGCGTCCTTGGTAACCCCACGGGCCGCCGACCATGCCATGCAAATCTTCAGCGGAGGTAGCGGGACTTTGAAAATCCCCCAGGCCTTTTAGCCATGTAAATGTCGAAGGATTAAGGTCAGCCGAGCCGCCGGACATTTCGGGAACTTTAGCGGCGATAGCTTGCATGACTATTTCTCCCGCTTTGCGCGTGGCCACATCTTTTGAGCCATTGGGGAATTCGCTCAAAGCTGATTCCCAATTTTCGGGCAATTCGCCGCGCGTTATTCGTTCAAACTCCGCGGTAATTACCGGCTCTTTTTGTTTGCAGTTATCTAAATTGTCCTGCCATTGTTTCTCGCATTTCTTGCCGCGAGAAAGAGCTTTGCGAAAATATTTTTGAACATCTTCGGGAACGTAGAAGGGTTCTTCAACCGGCCAGGCGCAATTGTCTTTCGCGCCTCGCAGTTCTTTTTCTCCCAGAGGCGAGCCGTGTGCGTCACAGGAACCCTGTTTGCCGGGAGCGCCATAGCCGATTGTCGATTGCACGCAGATAAGCGATGGTTTTTCGGTTTCGCGCCTGGCTTTCTTGATTGCCCGGTCAATGGCGGCAACATCGTTGCCGTCGGCAACTTTTTGCACCTGCCAGCCGTATGCTTTGAAACGAAGTTCAATATTTTCCGTGCAGGAAAGCGCGGCGGAACCGGCCAGCGTTACTCTATTATCATCATAAAGGACAATCAGTTTTCCCAGACGCAAATGTCCGGCCAGCGAACAGGCCTCGGCAGTAACGCCTTCCATCATATCGCCGTCACCGGCCATCACATAAGTGAAGTGATCAACTAAATTCGCGCCGTCTCGGTTGAAGCGTGCCGCCAGATGCGCTTCGGCAATGGCCATACCCACGGCGTTGGCCAGCCCCTGACCCAACGGACCGGTGGTTACTTCCACGCCGGGCGTGTGCTTGTATTCGGGATGTCCGGGAGTAAGACTTCCCCATTGCCGGAAATTTTTAATATCGTCGAGCGACAGAGCATAGCCGGTAAGATGCAGTAAAGAATATAGAAGCATGGAGGCGTGACCGGAAGAAAGAACAAAGCGGTCGCGATCCGGCCACTGCGGATTTTTGGGGTTATGTTTCAGGTGCTTTGTCCACAAAGTAAAAGCGGCTGCGGCTGCGCCCAGCGGCATGCCGGGATGGCCGGATTTTGCTTTTTCTATCGCGTCAGCAGCCAGAAAACGAATAGTATCAATACATTTCTTTTCTAACATATTTTTGTCAGACATATAGTCTCCTTATTAATTAGTCAGTATGTTGAATGTCCTAACATATTTAAAAAAAATTTAAAACTTTTCTTGAATTATATTTTTATTGTAAAATAAATAACAAATGATTATATATTAGAAACAATAGTTTAATTGAATATTTATTCTTAAAGGTAATATATTTGCCGAAGGCGTAGTTATCAAGAAATGATGTAACTTACTAAACAATTCTTTGTATGGGGGACGGAAACATTGACGAAGATTTCAATAGGTCGCGCCATTCATTTGCTTGTCATTTCATTTACCTTATTTGCGATAAGCACTCTCGTTTACAGCGCAGATGAACACACTTTTTCGATTGATGATCCGAGTGTCATCAACCTCTCTAAGCTTGTAGGCCAAAGAATCAAGCTACGACCGATCACTTTCGAAAAAATAGATGACAGCATGGGAGCAATCGGACTTATGCTTGCAGATCAACCGCGTAGATGGGGTGATCCAGAG
The DNA here is from genome assembly GCA_026388535.1 of Deltaproteobacteria bacterium. Taxonomy (GTDB): domain Bacteria; phylum Desulfobacterota; class Syntrophia; order Syntrophales; family Smithellaceae; genus Smithella. The sequence goes on from JAPLJP010000149.1 coordinate 11,888, forward strand.
ATTGTTTCTCCCAAAAAGGAGAATGATGACAAAATTCTTGTATCTCACTATCGTGAGACTGTAAGTCGCTTAGGTAAAACTCTAACGATCGTTAGACAAAATGGCTCGCCTCTCAAATTCCGTGACTGGTCTGAGGCAGCAAGTAAAACTGCTGAGGGAGATGGGGAATCGTTCAGATATGCGGGGCGTTTACCAAAATCCAATTTTCATCAGATCGACGTTCACTATGAACACGACTCTCCAGGTTCGTTTTTTGTAAGCGCAGGTTCTGGAAAAATCATGTACGCTCACACTGGGTCAGATTTGGTTTCCATATCTAAAAACGGTCAAAAACTCTTGGTGATGAACGACGGGTTGAACCCGCCGTTCGGTTTTATCGTCTCCGCCTTAGCTGAAGATGGACATGGTGTAGAACTGGCGTGCTCATGTCCTGCCAATAAAAAGTCGAGAATAATTCCGTTTTTTAAAGGATGGCACATCAATCCATATACGGGGTTTGACGTGGTTTTGTTGGTAAAGACCGACGAACAAGGTACTTATGAGGCCATTCCAGTAAGATTCAGCAAAAAAAATAGCGAATGGCATGTATATGCTCCGAATCCGCAGCGGTTTGTCCAGTTAGTCAGTCTATCTTGCTGGCAGTAGCTTAATGAGTATCATAGCATTTTTCTAAGTGCTTATAGCGTGCTTGGGCAAGTAATAGGGAGGCATTACGCTGATCAGTTTAATACCAACAATTTTTTTCGGACACGGCAATCCGATGAATGCGTTGTCGAAGAACAGTTACACTGAGGGCTGGGTCTCTATCGGCAAATCAATTCCACGCCCCAAAGCCGTGCTTTCCGTGTCTGCTCACTGGTACATACCGTACTGCGCGGTAACCTCAAACCTTTATCCCGGCACCATCCATGATTTTGGAGGCTTTCCTCAAGAGCTTTATCAGATTAAATATCCATCGCCCGGCAGCCCTGAGCTGGCGACGCGGGTCAAAGAACTGCTTGCGCCTGTCGCTGTAAGCCTTGATGAAAGCTGGGGGATTGATCATGGAACATGGTCGGTGCTGAAACATGTTTTTCCGAAAGCGGATATTCCCATTGTCCAGCTCAGCATTGATGAGACACAGCCGCCTTCATTTCATTATGAATTAGGGAAAAAGTTGGCGGCACTGCGGGAAGAAGGGGTCTTAATCATCGGCAGCGGCAATATAGTTCATAATCTGTCAACCTACGCATGGGGTGAAGGTGATGTTAAGCCTTTTGACTGGGCTGTGCGATTTGAGAAACACGCGCGGGAATTGATGCTCAAAGGCGACGATGAGCCGTTGGTCAACTACGAGAGTTTAGGTCGTGATGCAATCCTTTCCGCTCCGACACCGGATCATTATCTGCCGCTGCTCTATGTGCTTGGTCTTCGCCGGAAAAAGGAGAATATCAGTTTTCCTGTTCAGGGGGTGGATGGCGGGTCGATCTCGATGCTTGCCGTCCAGATAGGTTAAGGGCATCGAATCGAGATTGGAGGAGATTCATATGAAGAAAATAATTTTGCAGGGACATTCAACGTATGACGGGGCCGGTGTCAAGTTGAAGCGTGTTTTCGCGCATGACCACACGAAACTTACCGATCCGTTTCTGCTCCTCGACCATTTCGGCTCAGACAATCCCGATGATTATGTGAAAGGCTTCCCTTGGCACCCTCATCGGGGAATTGAAACAGTGACCTATATGCTCGGTGGAACGGTTGAGCATGGCGACAATATCGGCAACGCTGGCACGATCGGGCCGGGGGATATTCAATGGATGACCGCAGGCGGCGGTGTGATTCATCAGGAGATGCCGCAGCCTTCTAAGGAAATGATGCACGGGTTGCAGTTGTGGGTAAATCTGCCGGCGAAAAATAAGATGATGGAGCCGCGCTACAGGGGTATACTGGAAAACGAAGTGCCGATCGTCAAGATACCGGGCGGAGAAGTGCGGGTCATCGCCGGCGCTTACAAAGATGTCAACGGGCCCGTGCAGGAACTGATAGTAGATGTTAAGTATTTGGATGTCCGGTTAAAGAAGGGAGCGTTACTATCACATGAGGCTAAAAAAGGATACACCAGCTTTTGTTACTTGATCTCCGGAACAGGTGAGTTTGATGACACGAAACTGGACCGGGCACAGCTGATTCTCTTTACGGAAGCAGGCAGCATTGCCGTAAAAGCAATTGATGATATCCATTATATATTTGTTATCGGCAAGCAGCTAGTCGAGCCAATTGCCTGGGGCGGCCCAATCGTTATGAATACCCAACAAGAGCTGGAAATTGCTTTCAGAGAGCTTGATGAAGGTACGTTTATCAAGAATAAATAGAAAACAACCGAAAGGAGAGCGTCATGAGCAAATATCAAATCGCCGTAATAGTCGGAAGTCTTCGTCAGGATTCCTTCAATCGCAAGCTGGCTAATGCTATTGTAAAGTTGGCGCCGCCGGAATTCTCATTTAAGCTGGTGCAAATCGATGATCTGCCTCTATACACTCAGGATGACGACGCGAATCAGGCTGAGCCCGTCAAAAGGTTGAAGAATGAAATTAAAAGTTCTCACGGCATTTTATTTGTTACGCCTGAATACAACCGTTCGATACCCGGCGTGCTCAAAAACGCCCTTGACCACGCTTCGCGGCCTTATGGCCAAAGCGCCTGGACTGGCAAGCCCGCCGGTATTTTGGGCGTCTCGACCGGTGTCATCGGCACGGCCATGGCACAACAGCATTTGCGCAACATCCTCGCAGCTCTGAACGTACCAACTCTTTGCCAGCCTGAAGCTTTCATCCAAGCAACGGCTGGGTTGTTTGACGAGTCCGGCAATATCGGCGCAGACAGCAAAAAATTCATGCAGAGCTGGATGGACAAGTATGTAGAGTGGGTGAAAAAACACGCGGCCTGATACCATTTTGCTTGTAAGTTACCACCTTGCAGGCGGCAGCTTCCCATCGAAATGGTATTGATCAAACGGATGAATTACGCTCGCGGTTGATTTTTGTGTTAGGTTAATTCGGAATCAAGCCAATTCAGGTATTCTTTGCTGCCTTTGACAATCGGCACGGTGATGATTTCCGGTGTTTCGTAGGAATGCAGTTTCTTAATTGCGGCTTCTACTTTGTCAAATAAATCTTCCCGTGTTTTAATCAGGCACAGCCATTCATTTGCCGTTTCCACTTTTCCCTTCCAGCGGTAAATGCTTTCAATTGGTCCGGTAATCTGCACGCATGCGGCAAGCTTTGTTTCCACCAGATATTGGGCAATCTTTTGCGCCTGTTGTTTGGTTTCGGTTGTTGTCGATATCTGAATGTAGGATTTCATTTTGTTCCAGTTTTTTAAGATTGCCACGCCATCCAAGGGACGGCTCGCAATGACAACCACGTATTTATTTTAACGACCTTGCCAAAAACTTCAGAGGCAAGGCGCGCAAATCCCGAGGAATGAGACGTACTTTTTGGCGTACGTCGCAATGACGAGGGATGCAGCGTAACGCAGCATATGAGTTTTTATCAAGGTCGTGTGCATTCGTACATCATTATCGCCGCCGCCTGCGGCAAACTCAAGGAATCCGCTTTGCCGCTTCCAGAAATGCTCCATTGTTCATCAGCCATTCGCGAAAGAGCTTCCGGCAGGCCGTGGCTTTCGTTGCCCAAAAGCAGGGCGGCCTTTTTTTGAACCGGGTGAGGCAATATACCCTCACGCACATCAGAGCCGATGAGAAAAAAGCTTTTCTTAATTTCCGGTAACGCAGTGGATAAATCAATGTCGGGAATAATTGTTAAATGGAAAATATTTCCCATGGAAGCGCGCACGGCTTTCGGGTTGGTGTAATCCGCCGAGTTTACACTTAAGATTATTCCGTCAAAGCCGAACCATCGTGCACTGCGCGTGAGCGCTCCAAGGTTGAGGGGATTGTTTATTTCATGCAAAATCAAAATGTTGCCGGAAGTTTCAGCCAGCCATGAAGTGAAATCCGGCGCCTGTTTCAGGCCGGCTATTGCCATGATTCCTTCGGGTTCTCTGTCCTGCCCGATTTTTTGCCACTGAGAACGGGTAAGCTGATAAACTGGTATATCTTTGGCAACGGGAAGCGCGAGCTTTTCCCAATATTTTATTTTTTCGGGCATGATAAGCAATGCTTTAATCTGCCAGCTGCTGGCCAGAAGTTCTTCGACCACTTTTACGCCCTCGGCTAAGAACAAATTTTCTTCTTCGCGCGCTTTGGCGTCGTTAAGCTTTGCCCATTTTTTCAACAGGGCTTGCGAAATATTCAAATATTCGGCCATCATGAAGTCCTGACTATTTTTGCTCCGCAATAGTCGGAGGCTGTTCCTTGGGCCATATCAGCGATGCGATAACAGACAATGCTATTACAGAGGCTATTACAGCTAAGGAAGCGCCAATATGAATTTTATAAAAATCAGCGATCAGCATTTTAATTCCCACAAACCCCAGAATCACCGCCAGGCCGTATTGCAGATGGTGAAAGAGTTTCATCAAACCGGAAATGGCAAAGAAAAGAGAACGCAGGCCTAAAACAGCAAAGACATTGGAAGTGTAAACGATAAAGGGATCGGTTGTGACTGCTAAAACCGCGGGGATGGAATCAACGGCAAAAAAAACATCTGTTGTTCCTAAAACCAAGACGACAACCAAAAGCGGCGTGGCGTAGCGCTTGTTTTTTTTAATGGTGAAAAATTTGTGTCCTGAATATTCGTGCGAAACCGGCATAAACATACGAAGCACTTTGATTGCAATATTCTTTTCCGGATGAACTTCCTGCTCCTTGCCCCGACCAATCTGAATAGCGGTAAATATCAGGAAAGCCCCGAAAATATATATCACCCAGTGAAAATTATTGATCAGCGCAATACCCACAAAAATAAAAATACCGCGCGTAATGAGCGCGATAATTATTCCCCAGATTAAAGCTTTCTGTTCGTATTCGGCCGGCACCGAAAAATAACGAAAGAAAAGTAAGAAGACGAAAAGATTATCTATGCTAAGCGAGTATTCAATGAGATAACCGGTTAAGAATTCCAAAGCCTTCTGATGGCCGTAAAAAGAATAGACACCCGCGCAGAAAAGCATTGCCAGCACTATCCAAAACGATGTCCAGTAAAGGGATTCCTTGATTTTTACCGCGTGCGCCCTGCGGCTGAAAACACCAATATCCAGTGTCAGCATGGCTAAGATGAAAACAGCAAAAATGATCCACCACAAAGTCATATACAATTTCCTTTAAGTATCAGGCTGGCCGGCGCAGTGCCTAGGCAGCATTTTTACGCCAGATTAATATAGCCGTGCCCGCCGCTATCATTAACAGGCAAAGAACTTGTCCCATGCTCATAAAGCTCAGAACAAAACCTAGTTGATAGTCGGGCTCACGGAAAAATTCGATGAAAAAACGCACAAAACCGTAGCCGCAAATATAAATTCCAACTAAAAATCCGTCAAAGTGTTTCTTTTTTCTAATCAGCCAAAGCAGGATAAAAAGAACGATTCCTTCGAACAGAGCCTCGTAAATCTGGGAAGGGTGGCGCAATCTCTGTGTCGAATCAAGCGGAAAATACATCCCCCACGGCACGGTTGTTACGCGGCCGTATAATTCTCCATTGATAAAATTGCCGATCCGGCCAAAAGTGTAGCCCAGCGGTATAGATGGACAGATCAGATCGATAAAATTCCAAACATTAATTTTACGCTTGCGGCAAAATAAAAGAGTAACGATAACGATGCCGATAAGGCCTCCATGATAAGACATGCCGCTGATTCCGACAAATTTGATCCCCTGGGAAAAATCAAAAGGCAAAATTATTTCCAGTGGATGCCGGAAGTAATAGCCGAAATTATAAAATAAAGCGTAGCCAAATCTACCGCCGAGTATCAATCCAAGCATCGCCCAGACAAGGTAGTCCTGCACAGTTTCCGCGGTGTACGTCGCGTAGTTTTCATTTTTTATCCGGTAGATAGTCAGAAGATAAACTAAGGCGAAACCGACAAGATACATTAGGCTATAATATCGCAGTTGAAATGAGCCGATGCTGAACAGATAGGGAGTTATGTTCGCGGGCAGATTCTGCCAGGCATTTATAAAAGATTCCATAAATGTTTTTCCAGTTTTAAAAGTTTAGTATGTATTGCCTTTCAAGTTGTCAACGTATAGCTCGGCGCTGTATATAGCGTTGGCTCCATCGCCCGCGGCCGTTACCACCTGCCGGAACTGTTTTGCCCGGCAATCACCGGCTGCAAAGATACCGTCAGCGGAAGTACGCATATTATCGTCCGTTATAATGTAACCGCCTTCATCTAATTTTAAGATATCCCGGAAGATACCGGTGTGGGGAATTCTGCCGACAAAAATAAAAACTCCTTCCGCAGAAATTTCGCTTATTTTTCCGGATTGAACATCAGCTACCTTCACGCCGGTGACGAAATCATTACCGGAAACTTCCGTTAGTTTCGCTTTCCAGATAAATTCGATTTTCTTTTCCGCAAACGCCCTTTTCTGCAGGATTTTAGCGGCACGCAATCTGTCGCGGCGATGTATTACGGTAACTTTTCTGGCAAAGTGAGTGAGAAAGAGCGCTTCCTGAATAGCCGTATCGCCGCCGCCCACGACAACGACATCTTTATTTCTATAAAACGGCCCGTCACAGGTAGCGCAGTAGGAAACTCCTTTTCCGGTGAATTCTTCTTCACCGGGGACGCCCAACTTGCTCCATTGCGCTCCAGTCGCGGCAATCACGCTTAAAACTCTATACGATTTATTTTCCACGGTAACATTCCAGATAGCCGGAACGTCGGCATTTATTTTGATTGTCGAGACATCATTAGTTATTATTTCCAGTCCGAATTTAAGCGCTTGTGTTTTAAATAATTGCATCAAGTCAAATCCGTTAATGCCGTCGGGAATACCCGGATAATTTTCAATCAGGTCGGTAATTGTTATTTGACTTACCGTTGCCGCGCCTTCTACGAGCAAGGTTTTCATCCCGCTTCTGGCGGCGTAAATGCCCGCGGTATAACCTGCCGGCCCGCCGCCGATAATAATGGTATCATAATCATATTCCGGTAATTTTGATTTGCTCACGGGAAAACCCCCTGTATAAAGTGCCTATACTTTAATCAGGATAAGGTGATTTTGTAAAGTCTAAAAAATATCATGATAGAAGTTTATTATTCGACTCAATTATGATAATGATTTCACAAGATCAAACAGGAAAGAATAATTTATGGAACAACTCAAAGGTTCACAAAGAAAATATCTGCGCTCGCAGGCTCATCATTTGAAACCGCTGGTTTTGATAGGCGCGAAAGGCGTGAGCGATCAGCTAATCGGTTCGGCGGACCTCGCTCTGAAAGATCATGAACTCATCAAGGTAAAATTCGGCGAGTTCAAAGAAGCCAAAAGAGAAATTTCTGCGGAGATTGCTCAAAAGACCAAAAGCGAACTCGTCGGCATCATCGGCAACATTGCCATCTTCTACCGCCAACATCCAGAACCGGAAAAAAGAAAAATCAAGATAAAGTAGAGCGATCGGTGTTTTCAGGGCGAGCATGCCATGCTATTAAAATATCTGGTAACAATTATGGTTTGCGATACTATTTTCGCGAAGGATTAGGAATATGATAGAATTAGCAAATGAAAGCCAAAAAGAAAACCGTCTCGAAATGATACGGAAGGCATTGAAAGACAAGGCGCCTATGACTTACTCGGAGTTAGAAGATTCCGGACAGCTTGAATCTTTTTTGGAAGGTCGTGAAGAGGAAATGATGGCGTATTTCCATGAGGCGCAAAACAAAGCGTGGGAAGAAACAAAGGCAGCCTTTCTTGATTTCTTCGACCCCTCTTATGACGAGACCTCATCACCAATGTAGCCTGTATGAAAATAGAGATGGCGTCTGTTAAATAATTCAGAAAATAAATTGGTGATATTTTTTAGATTGCCACGTCGCGCACGACGCTCCTCGCAATGACACAGGGGGCGGGTATTTTCATCTTCTGGTGAGTTGGCGGTATTTAATACGGTGAGGCTGGCTGGCGGCAGCGCCTAATCTCTTCTTTCTGTCTTCCTCATATTCGGAGTAATTGCCGTCAAACCAAAGGGTTTTGCTTTCGCCTTCAAACGCCAGAATGTGCGTGCAGATTCTATCCAGAAACCAGCGGTCGTGGCTTATGACAACGACACAGCCGGCAAAATTCTCCAGCGAATCTTCCAGCGCCCTCAATGTGTTGACGTCCAGGTCGTTGGTCGGTTCATCGAGCAGAAGCACATTGGCACCTTCCTTGAGCATGCGCGCCAGATGAACTCGATTGCGTTCGCCGCCGGAGAGCGTCCCTACCTTCTTCTGTTGATCAGTGCCGGAAAAATTAAATCGCGATACATACGCGCGGGAATTTATCTGGCGGCTGCCGATTGGAATAATATCCTGTCCATCGGAAATCATCTCCCAGATATTTTTGTCGGGATCGAGAGAGTCGCGGCTCTGATCAACATAGGCAAGCTTGACAGTCTCGCCGATGCGAATCGTGCCAGAATCAGGTTTTTCCTGACTGGTTATCATTCTAAAAAGAGTTGTTTTGCCCGCCCCATTGGGACCGATAATACCAACAATGCCGCCAGGCGGCAGCATAAAAGTCATGCCTTCCACAAGGAGTTTGTCACCGTAGGCTTTGTTGACATTTTGCGCTTCGATTACCAGATCGCCCAGCCGCGGTCCGGGAGCGATAAAAATTTCGCGCGTGCCGGATTCTTTTTCCTGATTCTTTCCCAACAACTCTTCATAAGCGCTAATGCGCGCCTTGGATTTGGCGTGCCTGCCTTTGGGAGACATGCGGATCCATTCCAATTCGCGTTCCAGGGTTTTGATTCTTTCACCTTCCACCTTTTCTTCGGTTTTCAGGCGGTTTTGTTTTTGTTCCAG
>JAPLJP010000193.1 GCA_026388535.1 Deltaproteobacteria bacterium
GCACTAATGCTGGGAAAATACGCGCACAGAAGGGAAGATGTTCTGCTTCAGCCCCTCCAACTGGATACGCACCAGCATCACGACATCGGCATAGGTGATGGCATCTTCCACTCTGGTGAAAACTTTTACGCCCATTTGTTAAATATCGCGCGGCAGCATGGTCGCCGGACCGGCCAGGACAACACTGGCGCCCATCTTGGAAAGACCGTAAATATTGGAACGGGCGACGCGGCTGTGTTCGATATCGCCGATTATCGCCACCCTCAATCCGGATATTTTACCTTTGTGTTCTTTTATGGTCATCATATCCAGCAGCGCCTGCGTGGGATGTTCATGCGCGCCGTCGCCGGCATTGATGATGGATTGTTTAACCAGTGATGCCAGCAAGTGCGGAGCACCGGCGGCGCTGTGGCGAATGACAATGACATCGGGATTCATGGCTTCCAGATTGCGGGCTGTGTCAATAAGAGTTTCCCCCTTGACGACGGAGCTGGTGGAAGATGAAATGTTGATTGTATCGGCGCTTAATCTCTTGCCCGCTATTTCAAAGGATGTTCTGGTTCGGGTGCTGGCTTCATAAAACAGGTTGATGATTGTTTTGCCGCGTAGGGTCGGAACTTTCTTTATTGCGCGGGTGGAAATTTCCAGGAATGATTCAGCTGTCTCCAGAATGAAATTTATCTCATCAACTGAAAGATTTTTTATTCCCAGAATGTCTTTTCTTTCTAACTTCATAACAGGCCTTAAAAGTTTTATTGTGAGACTCAAATTTAATGAAACTCAGATATTACAAATGCAGTGCAGTAATATCTGCAAGTTGAATTATCCCGCCAAAGGCGGAGGGTTGAAATACCCGTGGTTTAAGTTCCTTCTTCTATTACCACTTCATCCACGCCGTTTTTTTCCACGAGGTCTACTCTCACCGCTTCCCAGAGTGAAGACGGCAAATTCTTCCCGACAAAATCAGCCCTGATGGGGAGTTCCCGATGCCCGCGGTCAATTAAAACGGCGAGCTGAATCATCTTGGGACGGCCGAAATCAATCAGGGCATCCATTGCCGCGCGGATAGTTCGCCCTGTAAAGAGAACGTCGTCAATCAGGACAACTATTTTATCGTCGAGGGAAAAATTTATTTTTGTTTCCCCCAGACGCTGCTTTTTGTTGGATGCGGAAATATCATCTCGGTAAAGATTGACATCTAATATTTTCCATGCCTTTATTTTTTTCCAGAATTTCATAAGCTATTCTGGTAAGGCACCGTTCAATTCCGTCTTTGTCCATCACTGTTTTTGTGTTTTTATTGTTCGCCATAAGCCAACCTCAGGCAATTTTATAAAAAAAGCCTTTCCCCGGGCGGGAAAAGGCTGGATAAACTTTTTACGATAACTATCATTGCTGTTCCTTTTTCAATCTCGCTGGATTAAATTAAAAGGCTAAATTTGGGTTACTTATACAACCAAGATGTTTATGTGTCAAGATGAAAAAAATATTCAAAAAAACTTTCGTTTAAAAAAAATAACTGGTATAAACAAAAAATCCGGAGAGAAAATATGGATATTAATCAAGATCCTCAGATTTTTTTGTTTTTAAGCAGAATCCTGGGGAAAAAAATTATCGGCGCCGCGGGAGAAACATTGGGCAGCGTTTATGATTTGGCCGCTGAGTTTATTGATCCTTAT
>JAPLJP010000167.1 GCA_026388535.1 Deltaproteobacteria bacterium
ACTGGCCGAGCGGGCCGAGATCCGCTAGACATGTCCGTTTGTGATTATGATCGTAGCCTAACCAGGCGTTGTAGCCGACGGTCACACTTGCATTTCGGCCCTACGGTGTGAGAGTAACGTTGACAGGGATGAGTCGAGGGCTGGCCGGCAAGCGCGCCCGCGGCTAAACGCTACGCTATCATTCCAGAAATCCTAATTCCTGCAAGATCTCTCTTGCCCTGTCGGCTTCTTCAACCTTTACAAGCAGGCGTGCGTAAGCTCCTCCTCCAACCATCAGGTTAGGGCTTTCTCCCTCAAAATAATATGTTATGCCGTCGCCATCAAGGACAGATTTTATGAAGGCTATATCGCTTTGCTGATATGTCGAATAGATTTCAACAAGATTGACATAACCGACTTCAGATTCCTGCTCCGGCGGCAACTGGGAGACCAGATCAGTGCCGCAATCGACGCACTTAAAAAATCCTTCTCTATATTCGCTTTTGCATTTTGGGCAGAACATGACCTTCATTCTTTCTTATCATTTCTATATTAAAATATTATTACTGTATTCCCGCATCTTGATGATAGCACAGGGAGTATAACTGTCAACATTAACCGTATTCACAAGAACTATTGCCGCCGCTATGTCATATTTTATTTAGAAATGGTATAATTCATCAAACCGGCGTTAGCTTATCAAGAAATATGGAGTGAATATTAATGAAAAACTATTTCTTTTGTTTTTTCGCAGCCATTTGTTTTATTGTGGGCAGTGTAAATTCGCCTGCTCAGGCAAAAGGTCAAATAAATACCAAAATAAAAGGAGGCAAAACCATGGAAATAACAAGTTCGTCGTTTAACCATGAAGATATGATTCCGACTAAGTATACCTGTGACGGCCAGAACATTTCGCCGCCACTTGCGTGGAACGGCGCGCCCGAAAAAACAAAAAGCTTCGCGCTCATCTGCGATGATCCCGACGCGCCCGCTGGCACGTGGGTGCACTGGGTCGTTTTTGATATTCCGGCAAATGTCAATTCCCTGCCGGAAAAAGTTTCCCGGCAGGAAGAAATCGCTGGCTTGGGAAAAAGCGGCAAGAACACTTCCCAGCGTTACGGCTACGACGGTCCCTGTCCGCCAAGCGGCACACACCGCTACTACTTTAAATTGTACGCTCTGGACACAATGCTGAATATGAAAGCCGGATTATCCAAAGAAGAACTGCTCAAAGTAATGAAGGGACACTTGCTGGCGGAAGCACAGTTAATGGGCAGATACAAAAGATAAAGAACAATCTGCATTAAAGCGGTATTATTTGAAAGGTGTTTTTGAAATCATAATTTCAATCTTATATATTCCGCAATTACTTATTTTACTTATGTGGAACAAGTAGAACGGTCGTTATGTGATACTTTATGCGTTTTTATTGTTTATTGTCAGAAATAAGTTAACCCCTGTTGGCTCGGATTTAATTGAGATTGAGCCGTGATTAACACCCGCCTTGCCGGCCAATTCAGTCAACTCATTTATGTCTCTATGGAATAAAAACCATTCCACCAATTCCATACAATCTCTTGTTGGATTTGATTTCGAAAAATTACCAATAACCATTTGTCCGTTTATTTTTAACATTTTCATTAATGAGCGCAACAGAAATACAAACTTTTCATTGTCAAGATAATCAAAAAGTCCTGCAGACCAGATTAAATCGTACTTTTTTTCCGTATGGAAGCGAAATGCATTTTCACAAAAGAAAGTTATATCCGAATCATTGAGGAGTTTTTTGGAGTATTCTATGGCATTTGAATCCATATCCAGACAATAAAAATGTATTTTGGAAAATGGATGTTCCCTTTTGTATTCATAAATATCACGACATGGGCCACAACCTATATTCAACACGGCCGGTTCCAGAACCGGAGATTTGTCAATTTCAGATAATAAGTTCTTAAAATATTCTTTCCTGTTTCGCACTGCATTTGCCGAAGTCTGCCAATGAAAGAATTTATCCCAATTTTCAAGATTTTTTTTTGGTGAAATCCATCTCATATAAATTTTATCTATTATTTCATAATCACCTCGGTAACCATGGGGTTTTTTGTAAACAAATCCTTGCATCGTTTCTTCCGAAAAAACTTCCCCGCAGGCTGCCCACAGTTCCCTAATTTGAGCACGAGAAATCTTGCCTTCTTTACGCAAAGAGTTTAAAGAACAATAATAATCGTTAAGCTCATCATACTCTCTTGGTTCAGGACCTCCCCGTTCCACAAGTGATACCAAGTAATTTGTTAACTTTATCATCAGTTATGACTCCTTTTCTGTAACTATTATTCAAAACAAGTTCTGTCTTTTCCGTTCTTTTTACCACGATACATGAGATGGTCAACCCTACTGACAAAAGCCTTCATGTCTTCATTTTTCCTGTATTGCGCAAGTCCTATGCTCACTGTAAGATACACTATTTTCCCCGGCACCGGAGAAAAACTCTCTTTTTTTAATTCCTCTCTGATTCTTTCCGCGATAATAAGGCCTTCCTCTTTTGTTGTTATGGGAAGAATGATCGTAAATTCCTCACCACCATAACGATAGGCGGAATCAGCCTTGCGGAGACATCTTTTTATCACCTGGCCTAATCTTATTAAAACCTGATCTCCTTCAATATGGCCGTAAGTATCATTAAACACCTTGAAATCGTCGAGATCAAGAAGAAGAAGCGTCAACGGATATTCATGGCGTTCCAGTCTGTCTATTTCCATTCTGAGCTGATTGTAAAAATTTCTGGAATTATACAGTTGGGTAAGATCATCAATAATACTCAGTTCACGATACCTTTCTTCACTGTCCTTTAATTCCTTTTCCAGCTGCTTACGTTCAGTGATATCGCGGGATACAGCCTGAAAGCCTGTAATTTTTCCATCTTCAACAATTAACTGAGTGTTTTGTCCCAGCCAAATTTCACGGCCGTCTTTTTTTATTACAGGATATTCTGAATATGTATTTTTAATTCCCCTTATAAACTGACGACCGAAAAATTTAACTGCTTTTTCACGCATATCCGGATGGATAAGTTCCAGATAATGCTTTCCTATAATTTCCTCTTCCTCATACCCCGTAATACGTATTGTCGAAACATTGGCAAAAATAAAATATCCACTTTCGTCCGTCCGAAAGACTATATCACTCGCATTTTCCACTAATGCCCGATATCGTTCTTCACTCTCCCGCAAAGCATCCTCCGCCTGCTCATGGCCGGCTATTTCCTGTTCCAGCTCCCGATTAATAATCTGATAATCAGCCGTTCTCTTTTCTACGCGCTCTTCCAGTTCCTCATTGACCTTGATAACCTTTTCCTGTTCAATTTCCAATTGTCGTGTCAAGAAATAATCACGCCGGGCATAAAATTCGATGAAATAACAGGCCATCATTCCAAGACAATTCGCGCTGATAAGGAAAAAGCTGTTGCTGAGCAAAATTTCAAAGGGCGTGGGACGGATCCAGATGGCTGCTATTTCGTACAATGCCACTATCACCCAACCATACAATGAGGCCCATAGGAACCGAACGCGAATGAAGGTGTAACCCAACATGAAAACAAGCATCAGGCCCGCATAATAATAATAACTGACCGGTGCGGGAGCAATAACAATCATGCAGACAATGCCCCCACCGGCCATAATGAGGACCCCCGCCAGGAAAGGCTGCATATACCGTTCAAAGGACTTTGAAAAAGACGCCCATAAAGTTCCAAAAAGTACGGGACATACGATAACAAAACGAATAAACCATATCGTATATTTTTGTTCCGGCATGAGTACCGCATCCAGGATGCCGAAAGCTGCGTAAAGTATGGCTCCCAGGACTAGAAATACACGGAGCTGGGGTAGTGACACCCGAAAGTAATGGCTTAGAAATGACGCTTCGAGATTCGAAGATTCACCGGAAAATTTAAGTGTCAACGGATGCAGTTTCATTATGCAACTAATAAATTACGACTAATTGCTTTATTTGCGTAAATTAAACTATTCTATTCTACAGTACGATGCAGGCGTTTTCCTCCAGTCAACATGTTTTGGAGAGACGCCGTAGTATTATATCGGCTCATGACTACGATGAAATTGTCTTAAATACTTGTTATGAGTATCATACCTGCCATAAAATAACAATTAAACACTTATCCCGGCAGTTATATTTTGCGGTGCGAAAAAAGCATATTCCGGAGAATAATGTCTTAAATAAATCTTATTCTATCTTTTCTCAGAGAGGAAAAATTTTTCAATTCGGCGGCGGTCAATTTTGCCGGTGTCTGTTCTGACTATGGACGAAACAATTTTAACGCGGCGGGGAACAGCGTAAGGTTCCAGCCTATCTATTAACAGTTTTCTCAAGTGAGTTTCCGTCAGGTCGCAAGCTACAACCGCCGCTATAACGCTTTCACGTCCCTTATCCGTGGGCAGTGCCACAACAACAGCATCGCGGACTGTGGGAAATTTTTTTATTTTGTTCTGCACATCCAGCAAGTCAACTCTTTTCCCGGCGACCTTGACAATACCATCGGCTCTGCCCTTCAGAACAAAACGATTATCCTTGTCTTCACGGGCATCATCGCCGGTTAGACAGAAACCATCGGCGTCGCGCTTCATTTCCGCGGACACGAAATCAGATTTGACGGAAAGCCTGCTGGCCGTCAACTTCCAGGATACGATATCGAACGCTTTCCAGCTATCCGTATGTTCGCTTATGTTACGCGCGGCAACGCCGCCGGTTTCCGTGGAACCATAGATTTCCGTTATTCCCAAGCCTGTTTTTTTATAGAAATACAAACCATCGGAACGATCTAATGCACCGGAAGAAGAAAACGCAACCCTGAGCGAAGGAAGCGACAAATTATCAACTTTCATAACGCGGTAATGAATGGGCACGCTGACCAGCACGGAAGCTTTATGTTTATTGATCGTGGAAATGATTTCCTGCGGGAAGGTATAAATATCCGGCAACACCTGCGCACGCGCGACAAGAGGAACCAAAACGGAGAAAAGCAGTCCGTAAATATGATAAGGCGGAACGGTGGCCACAAAAAGGTCTTTATCCGACAGGGCGAATTTTTTCTTTAAATAGAAAGCCTCCGCGAATAAATTGCGGGGGGATTTTGACCAGACTTTCGGTTTGCCGGTTGAGCCGCCGGTAAAAAGACGTAAAAACGGCTTGTCCGGATCACGGATTGATCCAGGTTTGATGTTTTCTATCGCGGCAGGAAGCGGCGTTATTACTTCCACGCCCGCCGGCATTTCTTCCGGATGATCGGTTATGGCAAAATCAAAACCGGCGGCGGCATACATTTCCGCCAGAGCACGGGCGGAAAAGGAATAGGGCAGAATCAGCTGACAGGAACCGGCAAGCGAAGCCAGCACGCAGGCGGCGGCTACTGCCTTGTTTGTGGTGCAGAGGCAAAGAGTCTTATCTTCGCCGCGCCGCGCCAGAGTTTTTTTCAGGCCGGCGGCTAATTCAAACACATCGCCATAATTATATCCGGAAAAAGTAAATTCTTTCCGGAAAACGGTTTTGGACGGCTCCAGAAATTTCTCATACAAACTGATAAATTTATCTTTTTTCACGTCGGTCATATTCAGGCAATTTATTTTAATCTTTTTTTGTTATTTACCGCAAAAGAAGAAAAAAAGCACTTATTATCAAAAAGATGAACAATTCTTATTGACTTCTACGCGGTTTTTTCATTAATTATGTAAAACCTTTCCAAAAGTTGCCTATGCTTGACATTGATATTGAAAGTTTGATCCCGCATCGGGAGAAGATAAAAATTATCAGTGGAATTCTGGAAATAAAAGAAACCACTGCCATTAGTACCGCTTTGGTAAATCCCCAATGGCCTCTTTATGACGGAGACTCTGTAAATTCACTGGTTTTGATTGAGGCAATTGCCCAAACGGCGGCTATTGTTGAGGGTTACAAGAGAAGACAGCGTGGCAAATCCGGCGTCAAGGGCTGGCTGGTCGGCGTCAAAAACGCCGAATTTAATACAACGAAAATACCGGTAAATACAAACTTGATTATCATGATTGAAAGCAAGTATTCTTTTGATAATTACGGCGTGGTGGAAGGAACCGTTAAAGCCGGCGAGAAAATCCTGGTCACAGCCACTCTTCAGGCACTGCGCCTGAATGAAGACAATAAAGCAATTATTTTTTAAGGAGCGCTATTAATATATGGACGAGAAAAAAACAGCGATAGTCACAGGAGCAAGCCGCGGCATAGGCCGGGCTACAGCCGTGGAACTGGCAAAAACCGGATATTTTGTAATTATAAACTTTAAGTCCAATGAGGCGGCGGCGGCGGAAACATTAAAGCTTGTGCAATCCGCCGGCGGAGATGGAGAAATTTCTCAATTTGATGTTGCCGATAATGTACAGACTAAAGACGCTGTCAAAGCGATTATCGAACGTCATAAAAATATTCAAGTGCTCATTAACAACGCCGGCATCAATGCCGACGGTCTTTTTATGCTGCTTAGTGAAGAAGAATGGGACAGCGTTATCAACACAAGTTTGAAAGGTTTTTATAACATCACAAAACCTGTTTTGCGCGAAATGGTGCGACACAAATGCGGTTCCATCGTTTCCGTTTCGTCTCTTTCGGCGCTGATGCCCAATCGCGGCCAGGCAAATTATGCCGCGGCCAAAGCTGGAATGATTGCCGCCTCCCGTTCACTGGCCTCTGAAGTGGCGCGCTTCGGCATTCGCGTTAATGTAGTCGCCCCTGGTTTAATTGAAACCGATATGATCAAGGACGCGCCGGTTGCCGAAATCAAAAAAATGATTCCCATGGCACGTTTGGGCAAGCCGGAAGACGTGGCCAATGTCATCCGTTTTTTGTGTTCAAGCGACGCCTCATATATTACCGGACAGGTTATTGGCATTAATGGCGGAATATGTTGATGCAAAATTACCGCGTTTTATACAATTTCGTTTGTATCCTTGCCGGCATTTTTTTATTTTTCAGCCTGTTTAATCATGCCGGGGCAAGTGATTTTTCGCAATTGCGCAAGGAATCGGCTAAAATCAAAACCATCCAGGCCCAGTTTGTACAAAAGAAATTTATGAAAATTTTATCCAAGCCCCTTATCTCGGAAGGCTGTTTTTATTATGCCGCGCCCGATTCTTTCCGCTGGGAATATTTTAAGCCTCTAAGGAACATCGTTATTGCTTATAAAAATAATACCAAACGCTATATATATTCAGACGGAAAAATGGTGGAAGAAAAAACGGGCGGCGCGCAGGCAATGAAAATCGTGCTCAATGAAGTCGCCGGCTGGATGAACGGCAGGTTCGATCAAAATCCGTCATTTAAAGCAGTCCTTAATGAAGGGGCAAACACCAAAATCACGCTGACACCGTCGGAAAAAAGCATGGCCGGCATGATTGAGAAAATCGAGATTACCCTTTCTAAAAAAGCGGGAACTGTTCA
Organism: Deltaproteobacteria bacterium; assembly: GCA_026388535.1. Lineage (GTDB taxonomy): Bacteria > Desulfobacterota > Syntrophia > Syntrophales > Smithellaceae > Smithella. Next base: position 7,462 of record JAPLJP010000167.1, read on the forward strand.
GTCTGTAAAAATTTTTGAAGGCTCCAATAACTTCACCCAAATAAATTTCAACAACGTGGAAATCAATAAAGTGATTAATCCCTCTGTATTTCAGGATGTCCAATGAAGAGTATACCTCTTTTAATATTAACCTTTTTTCTTTTCTCCTGCCAGACACTGCCGTTGATCAAGTCACCTGTTTCTCCGGCAGACGAAAATGCTTTAACTTGTCCTTCTCCTTTTTTAAAAGAAAAGTACCGGCTGGTGCACGCCATAGAAACCCGTGTTGCCGGCAGGACACAAAGCGCGATTATCGGCGTAACTGTGGCCGATCCTTCCACCCGCTCTCTCTCCTGCGCCATCATGACCGCGGAAGGAATGGTGCTATTTGAAGCTGAGTCCGGTCCGGGCGCGCTTAAAGTAAATCGGGCTCTGCCTCCTTTCGATTCCGAAGATTTCGCGAAAAATATGATTGAAGATATCAAGTTGATATTTTTCGCGCCGGAAGGAAAAATCCAAGTAAAAGGCTATCTTCCTGACGGATCAACAGCGTGCCGCTATTTTGAAGAAAACGGTGACTTAATTGACGTAATAGGAAATAAATCAACAGGTACAGAAATAAAGCGCTACTCATACTCAGGGGCTCTGAAAAGACATATCAGTTTCAACAAGACGGCAAAAAATATTTACGAACGTATTGAGCTTCTGGCAAACGAACAATTTAATTATTCGCTGTTGATGACTCTTATCGAAGCCCAGCCGGTAAAAAGCGAATTGCTAAAAAAAAGAAAAACCCGAAAAATATCAAAAGTCAAATCCCCGTAGGTCTTTATTTCACTTGGCAATTACTATTCAACAAATAGAGGAATTTTGTGTACAAAAAAGGGGCTGCCTTTTTGGGCAGCCCCTTCATAAAAAATTTATAAAAATTAACTAAACACTAATAGCCATTTGCCTTTAACTCTTTAACGACATTGACATAGAATCTAGGCGCATCAAAACCGGGAGTGAATCCTAACATCTGACCAATTTCATATAAATGATTGACACCAGGGAACAGCAGTGAAGTAGTTAAAGCGCCTCTCCATGTACCCAGCTTGGCGCTCTTGATTGACACAAGACAGTCATTGTCGCCCGCGCCCAGAGCTTTCATGAGAACCCACAGCGGCCCTATGAATAACTGGTCGGGAGTTACACCGACATAGTTGATCTTGCCGCCCCACGACTGATACATAATCCCCGGAACATTAGGAGTATTTGGATTAAATATATTTTGTACATAGTTTGTGGTAAGGTTGTACAGTCCCTTCATGCAATTTTTATCTTCCTGATCATAAAAGAAAATACCGTAAAATGCATTTACCGCGGCAGAGATAACATTGCCCGCAATTTTACCTAAAACCGGAACGCCATTATCCAAGTTCCACAAAAGATCAGCTATTTCAGCTCCTCCGTTCACGCCGCTTATGCTGGTCAGAGAGGCGACATAGTTCCTTGCCGGCCCTTTTCCTGGTATGCTGAGATTAGTTGTCAAGTGCCTGCTGTCCAGAGGTCCCATTGAATGAGCAATGATATTTATTTTAGTCCATTGGGGGTTAACGGCAAACTGCTCTCCCAACTCATTTGCCACTTGCTGGGCTCGTTCCGCAATTCCATTCATGGGGTCCTGGTTAGTCACGTATACAGTGGCTCCGCAATCCCTCAGTGCGCCGGGAATCCCCCACCAGTAGTTTATTCCTACCAAGTTTTGATCCTTCATCCCCATCCCATGCACTAGAATAATTGGATATTTTGTTGCACAACTGGTGCTGGCATACACCGGAATTACACCACCGAATAATACCATCGCACCGATTACTAATAAGAAAAATCTTTTCATAATTTACCCCCATAAAAATTTGTTAAATTAAAACGAAGGACAACTAATTCAACATCACTTAACGAATGAATAGTTTACTATGGGCAACAACGTACAGTTTGGAAAATGAAGCAATGTATAGGAGACAACGCACAGTTTGAAATGTGGGAAATAAATATTAATATTTTTTATTTTTGTCAAGTGAAAATAAAGACAATTATTTAATTATTTTGCCAAGCTTGTATCTTAAATATAAAGAGATTTTTATTTTCTTTTAAACTTTTCTTCTGTGGCCCTCTGAATTGCCAATCTTCTACGAAAAGCGTCGGCATCTTCTCCAAACATCTGATTTTGCAGTTCCTGCACCTTATTTTCTTTTTCTGCTTTATCAAGGCTAGGATCGTTCATTATTTCGCTCTCGCTGGCTTTATAATCACCTTCTTTTTTTTCATTATCAGCTACAGCCTTGTCAACATCCTCCAGCCTCTTTACCTGATCTTTCGTAAATATCTCCTCACGGATCGTGCGTATCTGTGCCTGCTTCTCATATTCATTCATGCCTGAAAAATCCTTCTCGTACATTGCCAGCTTTTCCTTATACCGAACATAAGGCTCGGCATAAGCATCCACTTTATCTGCTTCCTCTCCCCACATATCCTCGTTCAGTTGCTTAAGCTTTTTCTCCTTTTCGGCGCCATACATATTCTTATCGCCGAGTATCGCCGTGCGCCTCATCGGATATTCTTCAGCCTTTACGCTGGCGCCGAACAGAATATCAGCCACATCCCGGCCAAAAACCTCCCGCCGGTAATCCTGAATCTTGTGGAGAAAGTCTATCGCTTCTTCTGTAGTTTTGGGCATTCCCCATTGCCTTGTTTTTTCGCCGAGGCTCAACTGATAGGATAAAAACTTTCTATAAAAAGCAAAAATCTTATCCGCCATATCTGAGGGCATTATCGAGTAAAGATATTTATTGATATTTTCAAGAAGGTCTTTCTCGTTATCGAATTCCTTGAAATTGTCGGTCAGGAACATGAAAAATTTTAAAGTATAGGGATTGACGATTTCATCCTTGAAGTAATCCTTCGTGTTTTGTTTCTTGAAATCAATCACCTCATAATATGTTTCAATATCCTTCAGCTTTATATTGGAGCTTTTATCAAACACAAATCCTTTGTCGCTCTTTTCAGGTTTTGTCATGTGAGTGATAACCAAAGCTATAATAACAACTATCAAAAGGGGAATGCCCACAAGCGCGATTATCTTCTTTTTATTCATTAAAGATATCTCCTGTTATGGTCTTTTTGATAAGCAATTTTTCTTGGAGTGGAAAGGAGTATAAGAAGAACATCTTTTTGTGTCAATGGAATTTTGACCATTAATTTACAATTCTTGTTGATTTCCAGAAGGCTAATTAATACAAATAAATAATTCAAGGAAACATAAAATGAGAAATCAGGTTTACCCATCTTGCATACAAAAGTTTAGAATTCTGATTGTTCATATTGAGTAAAGAAGTATTATTCCCTATCAGCAGGCGCAGTGCGGTAGATATTCAGACGATGTTCCCGCAACAGCCGCAGGGAATCACGAAACAGTTCGGGGAATTCCGAAAGTTCCTCAGGCGTGGCTGTATCAACCCTCATCGCGATAGAGCGGATTTGTTCGAAATAAGCCTTTCGGGAAGGCTGAATACGCCATTCAACGGCAGCAGTCAGAAGCAATCCCGCGAAAATCATCACGAAGCCTGCGTAAAGGGTACCCTTCAGTAGAGCATTTAACCTAACCGGTCGGGTGAGGATGAATATGAAGATCCAGGCCATGGCTACTAGTCCGTAGATGCTGACGCAGGTATAGTGAGACGCCATACCGTAGGATGTCATGCCATAGTCTATCTCATATGCGACGAACCGTCCCATCGTCATGAACCCGAGATACCAGATTGTCTGCATGATTAGAAATAACGGCAGATAGGTTCTCTCATACATTCTTGATCTGAAGAAGAGAACCAGTGCTAAAGCGTAAAGAAACAAGACGACCAGTCCTACTGCGACGATAGTATGAAATGAAAAATAAGCGCAAGCGAAAAAGGCATCAACACCTACAATGCTGGCGCCAAAGGCGGCGAGAAGAAACTGTAGTGCTTCGAAAGGATAAGCTAGTACGATATCCACGTGATGGAAGAGGGAATCACCAGGAAAATAGTCATTATAGCTGATTCTGTACATATATAGGAACGCCATCGCTGATAGAAAAATACTGATCATAAGTGCACGGAACCAGAAATTTTTTGTCAGATGTGAACGGCGGGTAAGCAAGTAGCACAAAAAGGTCGAGCCCAGCGCCGGTGCAAAAGCGAAGCTATGTGTGCCCCCAAAAACCAGCACGGCCAGGGCAGGCATAATAAAAGCCAGCGGCCAGTATTTCCGGGCGCCTGTCGTCAGAAATAATTCTAGACTGATAAAGCTGGCGATGAAGAACGGCATGGGTGACTGGAAGACGAATCCATATCCGAAGCTAAGCCCTTCCCACTGGATCACATTGAATATAAGCAAAGTAAGAACAAGAAATGTTGCCGCAATGAACTCGGGTGAGCGATCCGGTGCCAGACTTTTACGGTAGTCCCGGTAAATTAAAAGGGCGGAACTTAGCATAAGGAAGGGAACCAGCAGAATGATAAGTCTGGAGTTCATGGAGAACCATTTGATATTGGCAATCTGCAGGAGATTGTAACCAAGTATTCTCGCGGCTATGGTTGGTCGCCAAAGATCGGCGAATGTAAGAGTACCTTTGAGATAGCTTTCAATGAATCCTCCTTTGATAAGGTACATATCATCTCGATAAGCTAAGTCAGTGGCTGTGGTCCACACATATATAAAGACCAATGCAAAGGGAATCAGCAAGGATAGAGAGAAAATTATTTTGGCTCTCACAGGCGTTTTTTCTCCAATTTTAGAAACCAGAAATATTAACCCTCAAGCAACCTTTGGAAGCCGATTCCGATAAGTTTCACCCCTGTGCGTGATCTTTAGGTCATGCACAGGGTTTTACTTTTAGAATTGGCATTTTACAAATAAATAATTCAATGTTTTTCAAGTAACGCCATTGATTTAATGCTTAATTATCTACGCCAATATTTTTTAATAATCAAACAATTATTATGTCAGCACCCTTTTTATAAATTGTAAAGGTGCAGAACAGATTGCTGTATTTTTGCCATTTGGCGCCGCAGTGCGCCTTTGGACGGGATGCTATAACATTACTATATATTGAGAGAAGAAACAGAGCAATCTTTTCATTTCCCAATCCACATCGCCGCAAAAAATCAATTTTTTATTCGGCGTCGGTAATGACATCAATTATATATTTTGTCGCCGGAACAATATAAAAAAGAAGAAGAATTCTTGTTGACTTCCAGAAGGCTAATTAATACAAATAAAAAATCAAGGAAACAAAATGAGAAATCCAGTAGAAGGTAAGAACATTGTTATTATCGGCGCAGGCGTCGGCGGGCTGAGCGCGGGAATTATTTTGTCGCTTCTGAATTTTCAGGTGACGGTTGTGGAAAAAAATCCTCTGCCCGGAGGTTTGATGCGTTCTTACCGCCGTTCGGGATTTGATTGTCCTGTCGGCGTACACTATGTCGGCGCTCTGGGCGAAAAAGAGCCTCTGGGCAAAATGTTCCATATTCTGGGCATACCGGTTGACGAACTTTTTATCCCTATGGGACAGGAAGGAATCATTGACCGTTATATTTTTGATGATTTGATTTTCGATTTACCCACAAGCATTGACTCGCTGGAAAAAAACCTGAGAAGTACTTTTCCCGAGGACACGGCGGCTCTTGATGCAATCATGATAAATTTGCGCGAAATTTCCCGACGCATGATGGACCCTTCTTTTTTGCTCAATCAGGGCGATCCTTTTCAAAATATGGAATACTATCAATCCATGGGAGAATTACTGGATACTCTTCAAGTCTCCGTGGGATTACGGGCAATATTATCCGTACCCTGTAATCTTATCGGTGTACCGCTTAACGATTGCCCCGTCATTTTCCACCACATGGTTTTAGCCAGCTATTTATTTTCTTCCTGGAGATTGAAGGAAAGCGGCAGTAAAATGACTGAAGTTTTTGTCCGGCGTTTTAAGGAATCAGGGGGCTCGCTCATCCTGAATAACGGCATCAAAAAAATATCTCTGGCTGAAGGCAAAGTGACTGGAGTAATTCTGGAATCAGGAACTAATCTTCCTGCTGATGCCGTTGTTGCCGCTATACATCCGAAAATATTGCTCGAATTACTGGAGCCAGAATCCTTGCGTCCCTCTTACCGGCAACGCATCCTGGGGCTGAAGGAAACGGAAGGAGTTATCGGGGTTCAGATAAGCGTGGATTCCGCGGCAAATCCCGAAATTAATTATAATATTTACCGGCTCCATAGAGACGAAAATGGTATTATTAAAGATGGCTTCTTTTACCAATTACGCGGCGGCAATTCTCATGGCGCAAATCTGCTTTCTATTATTACGAAATCATCATACAGTGAGTGGAGCCAATGGGAAAACACGGTTCCCGGCCAACGCGGCAAAGACTATGAAGAAAAGAAAATGAGCATCGCCGAGAGTCTTCTGAAAAAAGCTCAGGAAATTTTTGGAGATATGAAAGACGCCCGGATACTCGATGTTTATACTCCTCTCACCATCCGGGATTATGTGAATTGCCCCGAAGGCGCTTGCTACGGAATATTGCGCTCGTCGCGTCAGTTGCTCAAAGCTATTTCTTTAAATAATATTCCCATTCCCGGCCTGTGTCTTGCGGGACAAAACGCTTTGGCGCCGGGAGTTTTAGGCAGTATAATGGGTTCTTTTAACGCGGCAAGACAAATTATCGGCGCGGAAAGATTTGCTCAGGAAATCAAGTGGGATACGCCATCACGGGTGTAAACCCCAAGGCAAGCAGTTATTAGATTCGCTTCTGAAGTTTGGGTCTCTGATCCCACTTCGCTTCGCTCCGGGGATAATTCGACCAGCAAATTCTAGTACGCTACGCTTCTATAATTTGGGTCTCACTAATATAAAACATTGAAAAGCACCGCAATATTTGCTAAAAGCGGCAGAATCAAATTCAGAAAGTTAATTCCAAATCTATGACACGTCAGGAAATTGAACGCGAAGTTATAAATGTTTTTCAGCGGGAGTTTGAAATCGAAAACCCCGGCATGGATGATGATTTGCGCGAAACATACGAATTCGACAGCATTGATGCCATCGAACTCTTGCTGGCGATAGAAAATTTCCTGGGTTCGGAAATAAGCCAGGAAGAAAAAAAACAAGCCATAAATATCCGCACAATTAATCAGATTTGCGACTATATTGAAAAGATCGCGAAAAAACGAAACCTTCTTTCACCGGCATAAAATAATTATGGAACGCAGAGTTGTTATCACAGGTTCTTCGGCTATAACACCTATTGGTCATGGAAAAGATCAAATAGTGACAAGCCTGCTAAATGGAGTATCAGGTGTAAAACCATTGCGTGAAGATGAATTCCTCGGCCGCTATATTCATTCACGGGTTTATGGGACGGTAGATTATCCCATTGATTATGATTTTAAAAGAAATCACCGCAAGACCATGGGACCGGTGGCCTATTACGCCTGCCAGGTGGCCAAAGAAGTTCTGGAGCAGTCGGGACTCACCGAGGATTTTATCACGTCCGGAAGGCTGGGCGTGGCGTTTGGTTCCATTCACGGATCTCCGACAGTACAGCGAAATATTTACCGCATTTTTTTTGGAGCTACCGAAAAAGGAGCGGTACAAGGGATTGGAGCAGTTGATTATCTGAAATCAATGGTGCACACAACGGCTGTAAATATCACGAAGATGTTCGGCATTACCGGACGCGTCATATCTTCGGGAACAGCCTGCACAACAAGTTCTCAGTCGATAGGTTACGGCTATGAGTCTGTCAAATTCGGTATGCAGGACGCCATGCTCTGCGGCGGCGCTGATGAATATGATACGATCACGGTAGCCGTTTTCGATAATCTGCTGGCGTGCTCCACAGCGTTCAATGACGAACCGCACAGGACTCCCCGCCCGTTTGACAAATTGCGCGACGGGCTTGTGGTGGGAGAAGGCGCAGGCGCGGTGATGCTGGAAGAATTTGAATTTGCCAGAAAACGCGGCGCAAATATCCTGGGTGAAGTCATCGGCTTTGCCTGCAACAACAACGGCGGCGATCTGATTTTGCCGAATTTAAAAGGCATAACCAATACACTTAAGCTCGGCGTGGAAAACGCCAAAATTAATCCTCAGGATGTTGACCTGATCAGCGCTCATGCCACCGCCACAAAGATGGGCGACATCATTGAAGCGCAAGCCATCAGCGACGTCTTTGGTAACAATCCTTATGTGGTGGGTTTAAAAAGTTATACCGGACATACAATGGCCGCCTGCGGTGCGATTGAAACAATAATGTCTCTCTATATGATGCAGGAAGGATTTATCGCGCCGACATTAAATTTGGAAGAAGTTGATGAACGCTGCGCCATGCTTAAGCACGTGCAGAAAATATTACAGCAGCCGGTAAACATAGCGGCCATCCAAAATTTCGCTTTTGGCGGCGTCAATACCATTCTGCTGATAAAAAAATTCTCCTGAGAGTAAAATGTCCTTTGTCCGATTTTTTCATTTTATAATTGATTTGTTCGTAACGTTGATTTTGTGGTGTTATTTTCTTTTCGGTTATTTGTTTATTTTATTATTTTTGTATATACCCGCCTATGTTTTCGCGGAAAATACAGCCACCGCGCTGCAAAATTTAAACCACGTTCATTTGAAGTGCTTTTTCGCGTTGACAAGATTAATTGTTCCCCGCACAAAATTTAAAATTCCCAAAGATGTGCGGGAAATCCATTCATCCATCGTTATTTGCAATCATTTGTCCTATCTTGATCCTATTTTACTCGTATCGCTTTTCCAACGGCAGAAAACCATTGTGAAATATACTTTTTTTAAAGTTCCCATTTTCGGCTGGTTTTTAAAAAATTACGGTTATATTTCCTCCGGTTCCAGCGACATGACGGGACCGGCAATGATCAACAATCTGGAGGATATCAAGAAACATCTGGCAGAGGGAGGAATTGTATTTGTGTTTCCGGAAGGAACCAGAAGCCGCGACGGAAATCTTGCTCCTTTCAATAAGGGTGTATTTACCATAGCCCGTTACTGCAACGCTTCACTGAAACTTATCTTTATTAATGGTACTAATAAACTATTTCAGCCCGGCCATTTCCTGTTTAACACTGGCGATTTTAATGAAATTAAATTAGAATTAATTGGTTCTTTGGAACCGGATTACAAGGGCAACAATTTTTCCATTTCCGCTGTCGCTGATGAGGCCAGAAATATTTTTGAAGAAAAAATCGCGAAGATTAAATCAATGGGAACAGAGACGCCCAAAAAAGCTTACAGATAAACCCCCGTTATAAAGGATGGGGCTTTTACCCCGCCATAAATGGCGGAGCTTTCTAACGGGGTAAAATTAAAAACGAACAAAAATGGAGGAGCAGGCCATGGAATTACAGGAAGCTATCTTAAAACGCAGGAGTGTAAGAAAGTTTACCGAAGATGTTGTAACTGATGAGGAGATTCGACAGATATTCGAAGCTGTGCGCTGGGCGCCTTCCTGGGCTAATACTCAAACATGGGAATTCATAGTTGTCCGCGATAAGGCATTGATTGAAAAGGTAGCCGGCACTTACTCCGAAAAAAATCCGGCGACAAAATGTTCGCTTGCCGCTTCCGCCCTGATTGTCGCCTGCGCGAAGACCGGCATTTCCGGCTGTTACGGCGGGAAAGAGGTCACTACGATTAAAAACTGGGAAATGTTCGATCTGGGCATGGCCGTCCAGACACTATGTTTGAAAGCCCATGAATTCGGTTTAGGCACTGTGGTAGTCGGCTTAATGGACCATGAAGCCTGTAAAAAAATTCTTGCTGTTTCGGAAGACCGTAAAGTCGTTGCTGTCATTCCAATTGGAAAGCCGGCCTCTCCACCAAGAGAAGGTCCGCCGCGCAAATCAATCTCCGAAATGGTGTATTTGAATTCATTTGATAAGGCGATGTTTTAATATCAACGCGGTATATATCTTTATTATTTTGTTAATTAAAAATATTTTTCCGAAATATTAGGATATAGTATTACCTTTAGAAAAAATGTCAGGAAATAATATGAACAACTAAAGCATATTCCCCGGCGTTATGAGGAGAACGGAATGCTTTTCTTTAAGGTTTCCCCGATATCCCGCATAAAATATTTCAGCATATAATCTGAATAAATAAAATTGGAAACAACATCGCATTCCACCCAGCAACCGGGACAGCATTTAACTTGTTTCCTTATAGAATCCGCTTTTTCAGAATACCATATTTCTGAAAATGATTGCTCCTTTATATTGCCTATGGCCTCCGGCATCATTGTGCAGGGCATTACATCTCCGTTAGGCAATAATCTGCAATAAAGGAATGCCACCATGCATGGCAAATTTACTATTTTCCCTTCTTTTAATATTCTTTTTCTGTTTCCCTCTAAAAGAAACTTTTCAACCAAATGCCATATATAATTAACATCCGTAATGCCTCTAAATTCGCGGCTGGCTTGCAGAATGTTTTTTATTTTTTCATAAAGTTGTTTCTTCTCATTTTCCGTATAATGGACGGCCAGCTTTAACTCCCAACTTTTTTCTACATTAGACAATATTTTGCTTTCATGAGGATCAACGGCAATATAAACCTTGTGCTCTATTCCCATTCTTTTTGCCAGTTGGTTTACAGTCTCTATTTCATTTATATTTTCTTTTGTAATCGTCTGATTGATACCGATATTTAGAGGTATTCTTTTCCTTAGGGTCGCCAGGGTTTCCAGAGTTTCAACGGCTTTGTTCGCCAGCCCCGCAACGCCTCTTATTTTATCGTGGATTTCACTTACGGCATCCAGTGACACATGGATACTTAACTTAATATCCTTATCATTAAAAAACGTCACAAAATCCTTTATTTTGTCAGTAAAAAATCCGTTTGTTGTTATATAAAATAATTTCGGCCGCGCGTTTTTCCAAATCTGATAGACTATTTCCGTAAAATCATTTTTGAGAAACGGTTCTCCTCCGGTAAATCTGATAAGGTCCAGCGAGTTCAGACTTCTGTCGCAAAAAGCATCTCCTATTTGCCTGGCGGTAAGCTCCTGACTAATATCCTTAAAGGAATTATCCGTTGTCAAAAGACCGCACATGGAACATCTGGCATTGCATCTCCACGTAACGCTATAAGATATAACTCTGGGCTTTAACGGCTTATTATAAAACCTTTTAATTTTTGCTTCATAAATTGTTAACAAGCCGTCAATAAGATTTTTGTTTTTTATGTTCATCTTAATACTTTTTTAATTTTATATTGATGAGTACTTTTATCATTTCTATGATTGTTTTAATGAAGTTTTCTGGTGATAGCGAAGTTGATTTCCCGTGAAGTCTCGGATAGGATGAAATAGGAACAACACCTATTTTGTAACCCCGTTTATAAAGCTTTATTATTATTTCAGCAGGCGCAAACGATCCATTGCAAATAATACTTATGTTATTAACAGCGCTTCGTTTAACTATCCTTAAAGCAGCGCCCATATCCTTGAAATTTGTTCCGAACAATAATCTTATGGAAAAGTTATAACAAAGAGAGATGAACTTCCTTATGTCGCTGTTAGCGTTATATTCCCTTGCGCCGATTACCATGTCATATTCAGGCAGCATTGGTATCATTTTTTTGAAATCATAAACGTCATACTGATTGTCACCGTCCGTAAAACAGACATATTCAAATTTATTCGCGTTTAAAAACCCGTCTTTTAAGGCAACTCCGTATCCAAGATTCTTTTTATGATGAATCACTTTTACTTTTTCATGTTTTTCAGAAAGCTCTTCACATACCTTGCCTGTGTTATCAGGACTTCCATCATTTATTAAATATATTTCATAATCCTCGGCTATTTCGGAAAATAAGTTTATGGCTTTTTCCACCACTATCGTTATGTTCTTTTCATCATAATACGCGGGACAAAAGAAAGAATAACTGCTCTTTTTCATAATTCACATCAAATCCCTTCGCGCCGATTTTTTCAATCATTCCCGGCAAAAGATAAAACTTTTTCTATTACGCCGCCACCCAGAACACGGTCATTGGCATAAAAAACCACGGACTGGCCGGGAGTGATTGCTTCCTGTTCTTCGGCGAATATTACTTTCAGTCTGCCTTTTTCATTTGTCACTTCGCAGAGAGCTTCCTTTTTCCGGTATCTGATTTTCGCGTACACTTGCCGTGGCCAGAATTGGGCAAGCATATTTATGTGTCCGGCTAAAAGCCCCTTTGCCATTAAATCTTTCTTTTCACCAACGACTATAAGGTTTTTATCGGAGTCAATGGATACAACATAAAGCGGTGTTTTATGGCTGATGCCCAAACCTCCCCGCTGGCCGATGGTGTGAAATATGATTCCCCTATGCCTGCCCAGAATATTTCCCTGCATGTCCACAATCGGACCTTGTTTTAATTCCGGACCCCGTCTCAAGAGAAACTCCTGATAATTTTTCTGCGTCACAAAACATATATCCTGACTCTCCTGTTTTTCCGCGACAGGCAGGAAAGCTTTTTTCGCTACTTCCCTTACTTCATCTTTGGTCAGAGCAGCGAGGGGGAAAAGTATATTCCCCAATTTTTCATAAGGAATGGCGTAGAGAAAATATGTCTGATCCTTCTTTTTATCTTTCGGCCGCTTCAGGCAATAACCATTTTCTTTTTTTTCGATGGCCGCGTAATGACCCGTTGCCAGAAAATCAAATCCAAGCTTCAAAGCCTTGTCCAGCAGGCTTCCGAATTTTAGATGGCGGTTGCATTCGACACATGGGTTCGGCGTCCTTCCTTTTTTATATTCACTGACAAATTTAGCGATGACCTTATCTTCCAACTGGGCCGCGTAATCAAAAACATAGTGAGGAATTTTGAGCCGATCGCATACCCTTTTCGCGTCATCAATCGCGGTAGAGCCGCAACATTTAGCGCTATCGTCCTCCGCAACGATGCCTAAGCACATGGTCACGCCGGAAACGTCATAACCTTCATTTTTTAACAGAAGGGCGGCAACGGATGAATCGACTCCGCCGCTCATCGCCACTAAAACTTTTTGACTCATTTTGCCTCTTTTTTATAAGAACTTATTTTTCGTGCGAAAGAGTATAAGAATAACGGAAAGGTGTGTCAATGAAATATAAATAGAAAAACGTGGGAGCGTTCTTCGATGACCGAGGAAGGGATATATCAATACGGTTGTGCTTTTAGTAAATCGGGTGCTTTCTATTTTCCCATTAATAAGAAAATCGGATTTCTGGATTCACTGGTTTTTCTTTTCGTCAATATCACCCGGATACATCATTGCTTCCGGTCCCCTCTCGCGTGTGCGGACTCGAATGACATCCTCCACAGGCGTAACAAAAATAATGCCGTCTCCCGTCTCGCCAGTATAAGCCGATTTGAGAATTGCTTCAATCGCAGCGTCAAGGTTGCGTTTGTTCAAAACAATATTGATTTGTATTTTGGGAAGCATGTTGACCTGATAAGTTCCGGCGCGTCCGACCAGTTGAATTCCTCCCTGGCGGCCATGACCGCGCACCTCAAACATATTCATGCCCACAATTCCTATTTCATTAAGGGCTTCCCGGACATCGTTTACTTTATCTTCGCGAATAATCGCTTCGATTTTTTTCAGCATGATAAAATCTCCAATTTATAAAAACTATATTGTTAAGCTGTCTATAAAGACAGTAGCTTATGAGTATGATCTTTCTCCATGAGAACTGATATCCAATCCCACTTCTTCTTCCATCGGACTTACTCTTAATCCGATACTCATATTCAGAGCCTTGGCCAGCACATAGGTCATCCCGAAGGAAAAAACGATGGTGACAATGACGGCCAGAATTTGAATGCTCACTTGAGCGGGATTGCCGAAAAACAAACCGTTGGCTCCATCGGCGTTAACGGCAACGGTAGCGAATAAACCCGTGGCTATGGTGCCCCAGGAACTGGCCATGCCGTGACAAGCCCAGACATCGAGCGATTCATCCAGTTTGCGTCGATCCCGGAAACGCATCGCATAATAAGAAAGTGGCGCGGCTACGGCGCCGATGGCCATAGCGGCCAAAGGTGTAACATAACCACACGCCGGAGTTACCGCAGCCAGACCGACAACCATTCCTGTTGCGATCCCCAGAGTACTGGGTCTGCCGTCCAGCCAGGAAAGCATCATCCAGACCAGACCTGCTGTTGCCGCCGAGGTATTGGTCGTCACCAGGGCGTTTACCGCCACGCCGTTTGCCCCAAGGGCGCTGCCCGCATTAAAGCCGAACCAGCCGACCCACAGTAATCCTGTTCCTAAAACCGTGAGCGGAATATTGTTCGGTTCCATCGGAACATTGCCGTGACCTTTGCGCGGACCGATAACCAAAGCAAACGCCAAAGCCGAAAAACCCGCGGCGATATGTACAACGGTACCCCCGGCAAAATCGAGAACACCCATTTCTTTGAGCCAACCTCCTTGTCCCCAGACCCAGTGGCAAAGAGGGTCATATACCAGCGTTGCCCAGAGCAGACTGAAAAGCAGGAAACTCTTGAATTTAACCCGCTCGACGAAAGCGCCCGTAATCAAAGCGGGCGTAATGACGGCAAACATCATCTGAAAGGAAGCAAAAAGTTCATGAGGGATGGTTTTAGCGTAGGCGGCGTTCGGCTCGGCGCCGACTCCCTGAAAACCAAGAAAATTCAAACCGCCAATCAATCCGTTGATGTCCAAACCGAAGGCAAGAGAATATCCGTAAAGTACCCACTGAACTCCGATCAGGGACATGAAGATATAACTCAAAGTTAAAGTGGAGAGAACATTTTTCCTCCTCACCATGCCGCCATAAAAAAAAGCCAGGGCCGGAGTCATCAAAAGAACAAGAGAACAACACACTAATATCCAGGCCGTATCGCCTGCACTGATTTGCGTACTCATCATATCCCTCCCATTTATGTATATCGGGATAAGATAAAAGCAATTATCCTGCCATAATATATTAATTATTAAATACAGTATGTTATGAACTTTATGAAAATGAGAAAACGCACATGTTTGTGCAGTTTGAAAAATGACGGAACACAATTGTATCGACTTATCGCACAGGCGGGGCAAATGTTCAGCGTTGCAGATGCTGAACATTTGGGCGAAGGAATTGAATCTGAGATAATCGCCGCGGGCATTGATGGCAATAACGGAGCAGAGAATGGATTTATTTTTTTTAATTTGCATTCGAATTTATTTTTTATCTGTGCTAAAGATTATTAAAGTAATTAACTATGAATATGCTGGATGGAGGCTTTATATGAAAAGATTTTTGACGGCCATTTTATTAGTATTTTTTTGCACTGCTATTAGCTTAGCTGATGATAGCGACTTAAAGAAAATTGATAAGAATAATGACGGCAAGATCAGCAAAAAGGAATATATTGATGCCGTGATAAAAACTTTTAATAAGCTTGATAAAAACACGGATGGTTTTCTGACCAAAGAGGAGCTCAAAACAATCGATAAAATTGATGCGGAAAAGTTTGTGAAGGAAGAGGACATAAATAAAGACGGCAAAGTATCTAAAGAGGAATTCATCAAAGCCGCTGAAAAGAGATTTAAACTTTTGGATAAAAACAATAACGGATTTATCGATCAAAAAGAATGGAATGAAACAAAAGATAGCGTAAACCAAAATAACCCAAAGATTTCTCCTGTTGCGCCATTTATAGTTTTTAGTTTTTAGGAATACGGATTCCGTTAGCTGGAGGGGAGATAAGACCCTATCGTCTTCTTCTGGTCTTCGTCGAGACCAGAGAATTCAACACCCACTATTTTTTCACTTACCCTGACGATTCTGGTCAAGACCTTGACCCAGTCCTCGCTAATCCTAATTTTCAGGTTATAAAAACTGCCAATCTCAAGGCTTATACCGTCATTTTCAAAAGAAGCGCCGATTTTAGAAATATCTCTAATGATAATTGGAATATCTTTTTCCGCCAAAAGAATACCGGGAAAAGAACATTTCTTTCGCTGTGCGGATCTACTGTCAAATATTAATTGATATTTTAATCCACACGTACAAACTCGATCCAGAATTTTGTTCTTTAATTCCTTCCCGGGCCTGGTATGGCTTTTCAAGCCACATTGGGGACAAATAACTACTGCCCAACCTAAAGGGCCAATGAGTACTTCCAGAATCATATCTTTTTTCTTTCCAGAAAATTTGACATCTTTACTGCAATCATCTGTTCTCCAAGGCTTCCAAGTACTTCACACGTTTATATATTGCTGAATATATTTTGATAAGAATTATCTTTGTCTCTTCGCGGGCACGGATTATATGAAGAAGTGTCTTGTTTGTCAAAGAAATTATCAACGCAAAAAATATTATATTGGAAATTCACAAATAAATATTTGCTTTTAATAAGGCGTTGGTTTAAATAATAAATCAAAGAATCAATAGCGTTGTTTGAAAAGCGGTGTAGCTAATAATTAATACTTATAAGCATTGGCAAGTGAGGAACTGCCATGAAAATCAGCCATTCTTACAAGCTATTCGCTGTCACCATCACCTTACTTCTCACCATAATAGGAATCATTGTTTTCAAAGCGCTCAATATTCAGGACGATGTCATACGGAGCGAACAACATCGTTTCCGGTCATTCTTGCTTGCCATTGAATTATTCCAAAGTTCCGAAGACCTGAACCTGACGCGCATGGCGCGCAGTTACGTTTCCACAGGCAAGACAATCTATGAGAAACGCTACTTCGAAATACTCGATATCCGTAACGGTAAACAGCCGCGCCCAGCGGATTATACTTCCACCTATTGGCATCTTGCCGGTGTTGGCCGGGGCCCGGCTATCGCACAGGGAGAAACAATAGATTTGCAGGATTT
Source organism: Deltaproteobacteria bacterium (assembly GCA_026388535.1). Lineage (GTDB taxonomy): Bacteria > Desulfobacterota > Syntrophia > Syntrophales > Smithellaceae > Smithella. The sequence goes on from JAPLJP010000167.1 coordinate 24,356, forward strand.
GATGTGGCGTGAATGTATCACCCAACAGGAATCCAAGTTGCGGCAAAATATTTTATTAGCACAGGCTTTTATCGCCATTACGCTGTGCTTGGTGATGGTGATAATCTTACACGCATTTCGCAGCATTTTGAAACCTATTGAAAAATTATCGAGCCAGCCAGCGTATCGACACGGATGAGGCAAACCGCACCGCTGAAGCGTTAAATTATTGGAACTGAAATAATGAAAGATAAAGAGCTGACAGCATATTGCGGATTATACTGCGGAGACTGCATACGTTTTAAATGCAGAGCTTCTGACCTGTCCGCTCTTCTGTTGGATGAACTGGAAAAAAGCCGCTTTCAGGAATATTCAAAAGTAAAACGCCGTTACATTAAAGAATTGGAACACTATGAATATATGATCACTGTCCTGAAGGAGATCTCATCCATAAAATGTGATGTGCCTTGCAGGATTGGCGGAGACGGCTGCGGTGGTTCGTGCCAGATAATTAAATGTGCAAAAGATAAAAAGATAGAAGGTTGCTGGGAGTGCGCCGAATTTGAAACGTGCAGCAATTTTGATTCTCTGAAACCGTTTCATGGCGACGCCCCATTAAAGAATCTGCAAAAAATCAAAGAGCTGGGGATAGAATACTGGGCAAGATATCGGGAGACATGTTACCCTTGGCTTTGATTAAGGAGTTTTTCAAAATCTAAATAATTTTTATAAGTAATTCTAAAAGGAGACTGTATGGATACACGACGTAACTTTATCAAGAAAAGCGCTATCGTGAGCGCTGCTTTGTGCCTCCCGGTTTCTCTGACACGTGAAAGCCTGGCAGCTTATCCCGATTTAAAAACACACGACCCGAAAAAAGCTCTGATTTTATGGTACAGCCAGACCGGCCAAACACGCAGATACTCCCGTCTAATCGGCTGTATCCTGAAAGGTAAAAATCTTACGATAGATGAAAGCGAGATACAGGAATTTGATAAAAAACTGCTGCCGGATTATGATTTAATTATCATCGGCACGCCGGTATTTTATTATGATACTCCGTCCAATGTCAGCAACTGGCTGGAAACAATTCCATCCATCAAGGGCACACCGGTTGCGGCGTTTGTTTCTTTCGGCGGCCCGGAAGGTAATCAGCATAACGCCTCTTGTCACATCCTCAAAATTTTGGCGAACAACGGCGGAGTTCCTGTTGGAAGGGATGCCTTTAGAAATATTCCCTCTTATCCAACGCCCAACTGGAACAGCGATAATCAAATTTCCGGACAGCATCTGCCCAATGCGGCCACGTTTGATCAGGTGCGCCGCTTTACGGCAGATATGCTGGAGAGAATTTCCCGCAATGAGACAATTTCGATTGGATATGAAATAGCTTTGAGAGAAGGTTTGCGGGCGCTGCCTCTGGTCTGGCTGAACAAGAAGGCTATTAACAAACATACTGTTGATGCTCAAAAATGTATCCGCTGTGGAACCTGTGTGAGAAAATGTCCAACCAAGGCCATCAATCCATTTAAACAAATTGTTGACCGGGATAGGTGTCTGGCCTGCTTCGGCTGTTTGAATAATTGCCCTGCTGATGCCGTGTTGATGGAATACAGAGGCCAGCGGCTATACGGTTTCCCGGCATATTTAAAGAGAAATAGAATTACGATTTTGGAGCCGCCGGAATTCAGCACGTGCAGTTGAAATTTTACAATGAACTCTTAAGGTATATTTCAACAGGAGGATAATTTTCATGAACAGCACCCGTCGATGTTTACTGGCAGCTTTTTTCGTATCAACCGTTTTCTTTATCTGCGGAACTGCACAGGCTCAAACATCTCTCAATTCCCTGCTCAAGCCTTATCTGACTCAGTACGATCTGCCGGCTATTGCCGCGGCCGTTGTCAAGGATGGAAAAATTATTTCAGCCGGCGCAGTAGGCACGCGCAGGGCGGGCGTAAATATTCCGGTTACAATAAATGACCGGTTTCACCTGGGCTCGGATACCAAGGCGATGACTGCTTTACTGGCGGCCATGCTGGTGGAAGAAGGAAGGCTTCGGTGGAACACGACTCTAGCGGAAGTCTTTCCCGAACTTACGGACAAGATGGATCCGGGATTTCGGCTCGTCACTCTTGAGCAACTGCTCTCGCATACGAGCGGCATTCCATCCGACAATGAAGACATAGTCAAGATTTTCGCAGATGCAATGACACAAAATGGAAACCTCGATGATTTACGTTACTGGATCATCCAGCAATGGTGCAAGCGGCCTCTGGAGTTTGCTTCGGGCACGAAATTCGCCTATTCGAATTTGGGATATACAATCGCAGGCGCTATTATCGAACGTACAGCGGGAAAGACATGGGACGAATTGATAACGGAACGAATCTTTATTCCTTTGAAACTGCGTACCGCCGGCCTCGGACAACAATCATCTCTCGGCAGGATCGATGCGCCTCTCGGTCATGCCATAATTGATGGAAAGGTGAAGGCGATGCTCGCCGGCCTTAACGGCGACATCCCGCCAATAATCGGCCCTGCGGGAATTGCGCACATGTCCATCCTCGATTTTGCGTACTGGGCAGGATGGAATGCCGGCGAGGGAAAGCGTAAACCTAATCTCGTCAAGCCGGAGACAATTCGCAAGCTCCACACACCGGTCATTTCGATACCCGAAAAAAAGGATGCAGCGCCCGGCACACCATCGGGCGGAAAATACGCTCTCGGGTGGGGTGAGTTTACCGTTGATTGGGCTCCTTATCCACTGCTCTATCATGGCGGCTCGAATGAAATGAATCTGGCTCATATCTGGATAGACACCAAACGCGATTTTGCGATGGTCATCACTACCAACATCAGCGGCCCGAAAGCGAATGAGGCGTTACTTAAACTTGCGCGCGAACTGTATACAAACTCCGTGAAGAAACAAAAGTTAAATAGCAAATAAGGAGAGACATGAAGAAACCCGCTAAAGTCGCCGCAATTCAACTTGCTACCAAGATAGGAGATTCAAGCGCTAATATCGCCAGTTGTGAGCGTTTAGCGCTTCTGGCTGTCCATGAGGGCGCGCGCTGGATCGCTTTACCGGAATTCTTCACTACGGGAGTCAGTTGGAATCCAAGGATTACCGAGGCCATTCAGAACACTGACGGCGCGGCGGCAATTTTCCTGCGTGACTTCTCCGCAAAACGTCAAGTCGTTTTGGGAGGCTCATTTTTATGCAGGCTTCCCGACGGCAGTGTGCGCAACCGTTACTTGTGTTACGCCAATGGCTCTCTTGTGGGCAAACATGACAAAGACCTTCCCACGATGTGGGAAAATTATTTCTATGAAGGCGGTGATCCGACCGACAGCGGAATACTAGGGACCTATGACGACACGCGTATCGGCGCGGCCGTCTGTTGGGAATTCATGCGCACGATGACTGCCCGCCGGCTCCGCAATCAGGTGGATGTGATAATGGGCGGTTCGTGCTGGTGGAGCATACCTACTAATTTTACAAGCCTGGTCCTGAAACTCTGGGAACCGGCAAACAGTCGCAATGCCCTTGCCGCCATACAGGATAGTGCCCGTCTAATCGGTGCGCCGGTTATCCATGCCGCGCATTGCGGCAAGATTGAATGCCCGATGCCGGGGTTGCCGATAAAATATAGAGGTTACTTCGAGGGTAACGCGGCCATTGTGGATGCAAGCGGCCACGTGTTGGCGCATCGTAGCGCCGAACAAGGCGAAGGCATCGTCTGTACAGAGATTTCGCTGGGCGCCCAAGAGACTACCGAAGAAATCCCCAATTGTTTCTGGCTGCGCAGTAGAGGCCTTCTGCCAATTTTTGCGTGGCATCAGCAACGTTGGCTGGGGAGGCGCTGGTATAAACGTCATGCGCGCCGTTAGCAGTATCTGATTGTTAAACTACGAGAGATAAAAAAGGGAGAAATATCCATGAAGCAATTTGTTATCACTCCGGCAGCAGGGAAACGCCTGATCGGAAAAGCAATCGCCAAACATGCCGCAGTAGTAGAAGCTCTGAAAAAAGGAACCGTTGTCATTGTAGCTGGAACGACCAACGGCTATGTGGCAGAAGAAATACTTTTGGCGCTTAAGCAGGTAAAGGAATTCAAGCGTGATCGTTTTTACCGCGGAATCATTCTTCCTCCCAGCCGCCCGACAACTTCTACAGGAAGAAGCTATGACGAAAACAAATTCCCGGGTGACGTGGTTATCAGAAACGGGATGTTCCAAAAAGGCAAAACCATATTTGATGTGGTTGAAGATTTACACGAAGGAGATGTCATTCTGAAAGGAGCCAACGCTGTTGATTTAATACAAAGAAGGGCGGCAATCATGATTGGCGCTCCGAAAGCGGGAACCATCGGAGTTTCTTTGCCTGCAGTGGTCGGCAGGCGCGTCCGTTTGATTCTACCGGTGGGACTGGAAAAGCGCGTTTATGGAAATCTGGATGAACTGGCGGCAAAGATGAACGCGCCTGGAACAAAGGGTCCCCGGCTTTTGCCCGTGTGGGGAGAAATATTTACCGAGCTGGACGCGATTGAGTTGCTCACCGGCGCCCAAGCCGAGTTGTCCGCGGCAGGCGGCGTGTGCGGAGCGGAGGGAAGCGTATGGCTGATAGTATGTGGTAAACCAGCACAGGAAAAAGCCGCTGAAGTTATTATAAAATCAGTCATCAACGAACCGGCGTTTAACTTCTAAACGGCATCAGGCGATAACGTCAATCACTGGATTGACCGGTTAAGAGGCTGTAGTAGTAATAGGGAAAAGGGTCATTGCCTGTCCTCCGCTGGCGGAGGTGTCGCGCAGTGACGGAGGTGGAAAAAAGATTTACAGACTGTAGATTGGATAAAAATTAAAGCTGATTTTATACATCCACCCCCTTAATCCCCCGCCAGCGGGGGACAAGTAAAATAAATAATGACAGGAATAGTTAATTCATGAAAGACGATCAAATCAACAGCGCCATCAAAATATTAAAGAAAGAACTGGCAGTAGGTACAATGCCGATTGTTTCTCATCTGGCGGAGAATCAGCGCGACCCTTTTGTCATTTTGATTTCCACTCTCTTGAGCCTGCGGACAAAAGATGAAGTCACCGCTGTGGCCACGGAACGACTCTTCGAACTAGCAACCACGCCGCAAGAAATGCTGAAAGTTCCTTTGGATAAAATCGCCAAAGTAATTTATCCGGTGGGTTTTTACCGCGTCAAGGCGCAAAACATTCATCATACCTGCCGGGAATTAATCAAACGTTTTGCCTCCAGAGTGCCTGATACTATTGATGACTTGCTGAGCATCAAAGGCGTTGGCCGCAAAACAGCCAATCTTGTTGTCTCTCTTGCCTATGGCAAGGACGCGATTTGCGTTGATACCCATGTGCATAGAATTTCCAACCGATTGGGCTACGTTAAAACAAAAACACCTGATGAAACCGAATTTGCGCTCAGGAAAAAACTGCCGCGCCGCCACTGGATTATTTATAATACCATTATGGTTGCCTTCGGCCGAAAAACCTGCAAGCCCGTTTCTCCCCTTTGCAGCCAGTGTCCGGTAGATCAGTATTGTGACCAGATCGGTGTGACTATTAAAAGGTAAATTCAAAAGGAGCTTGTCTGAATTATGGACGTTCAATTGGGCCGAATTCGTTTTATTTGCGGTGATAACGGCGGCAAGTACCCTTTTAATCATTCTGTATATCTGGAAGGTAAAAATGCTCGCATAATCATCGATCCCGCCTCCAGCCTGCAAAAACTTACAGATTTGAAACAGAAAGATGGCGTTGATCAGGTATGGTTGTCACACTGGCATGAAGATCATATCAGTTATATAAATCTTTTTAACAATTGCCCTATCAGGATTTCTGAACGGGATTTTCCGCCGCTGACTAATCTTGAAATATTTTTGGACTGGTACGGGATTAAAGAGACGCATCTCCGTGAACTTTGGAAAAATGTAATGCTGGAAAATTTTAACTATCGCCCGAAACAGGAAGCTTTATTTCTTCAGGATGAAAAAACCATTGACCTGGGTTCGCTTTCGGTTCAAGTAATTGCCACCCCCGGGCACACGCCGGGACATCTTTCTTTTTTCTTTCCTGACGAAGAAATCCTTTTTATTGGAGATTATGATTTGACATCTTTCGGTCCCTGGTACGGGGATGTTTTATCCAGTATAGAGCAAACTATACAATCCCTCCACAGGCTAAAAGCTATTCCCGCGCGCATATGGGTCGCATCACACAACACCGGACTTTTTGAGAAAAATCCGGGAAAACTCTGGGGCGACTTTGAAAATGTTATCTATCAGCGCGAAGATAGGATATTGAAATTTCTGAATGAACCAAAGACTCTGGAGGAAATTGTTTCCGCCTGGCTGATCTATGGAAAACCGAGAGAACCAAAAGAATTTTTTGAATTTAATGAACGCGCGCTGGTTGGCAAACATATTGAATACTTGGAGCGGCAGGGAAAAATCACGCTGGATAAAAATAATTACGTTAAACTCTGATTTAAATGGACATAACTTGATAAAATAACGGCAGAAAGAAAAAAGTTGACTAGCTTATACCGTTTTGGTATTGTCCTGCGGCTTTAAATCACGGGCATGAAACCCAAAAGCAAACTGCGGTGCATTAATCCCTCCGCCTTTGGCGGGATTGTTCGACTTACAAATTTTAATGCGCTTTACTTTTAAAATTTGAGTCTCACGAATAAATTTTTATAAAGAGAAAATTTATGTATACATTATTGATTATTTTACATGTTTTGGTTTGCTTTGTTTTGATTCTAATTGTGCTCCTGCAGGCAGGTAAGGGTGCCAATATGGGCGCGGCGTTCGGCGGTTCCAGCCAAACGGTTTTTGGTTCTTCTGGTGCCGGCACTTTTTTGGGAAAAATGACCGCGGCAATAGCTATAATTTTTATGATTACATCTATGCTGCTTACCTATATGGCAAGTCACAGAAGTTCTTCGTTAATGGATAGGTCCAAACTTCCGGTTACAGAGCAAACGCTTCCGGTAACTAGTCCCGATGCGGCAAAGCCGCCGGTAATACCCTCCGCAGCACCGGCAAATAAGTAAAACTCTTTTCATATTGACAACTTCGCGGCCGGATATGATAAAAGTTCAGACAAACATTGTAAATTTGGCCGCGTTGATTGAAATATTAAAGTTTTTTGATGCCGAAGTGGTGGAATTGGTAGACACGCTATCTTGAGGGGGTAGTGGACAAAATCCGTCCGGGTTCAAATCCCGGCTTCGGCACCATAAGAAAAATAGAGGGTTAGCTGATTGATCGGTTAACCTTCTTTCTTTTTTAAGGGTACTTGGTCAACGTCTTGGTCAACACTTTTCAAACAGAAGCAGTATCATAAGCAAGCCCGGCACCATAAACGATTGAGTAAGCGCTTTATAGAATTCCTGTTTTGCAGGAAATTACTATAAGATCACAATCTGTAACTACTATCTTATCATTACGCTCTTTATCTGCAGGCAAATCAAAGTTCGTCAAATTGATTTAAGCCGAATTTTGACAATTTCACGGTTGACTGCTATGAATAAAAGAAGATTCAATTTGGCAGCTATATGAAAATTATTCCATTTACTCAGATTAATTTACAGTCTCGAATAAAGTTGAAAATACCCTTAGTTGTGCAAAGGTCTAAATGAGCAATATTTTGATTACTGGTGCTGCAGGCTTTATCGGATCAAAAACAAGCCAGAAGCTTTTGGAAAATGGCGAAAATGTTGTCGGTGTTGATAATATCAACGATTACTATGACAAGCGTCTCAAACATCATCGACTGAAGACATTGAAGCAGTTCCCGAACTTTACTTTCTTCAAAGTCAATATTGAGAACAGGAAATCATTATCAGACGTTTTCCTGAACCACAAAATAGATGCAATTATCAATCTCGCTGCGCGTGCCGGTGTGCGTTACAGCATAAATAACCCGGATGTGTATTTAACAACCAATGTACACGGCACTCTTAATCTTTTGGAATTGATGAGAAAGCATGGTATCACAAAAATGGTTCAGGCCTCTTCCTCCTCGCTTTATGCTGGTCAGGAAATGCCGTTTACAGAAATCTTGCCCGTGAATACTCCTATCTCACCGTATGCCGTCACAAAGAAAGCGGCGGAGATTCTTGCCTATTCATATCACTACCTCTTCGGACTCGATATCTCCATACTGCGCTATTTTACTGTCTATGGGCCTGCCGGAAGACCGGACATGAGCTATTTTCGGTTCATCAAATGGATTGACGAAGGCAATGATCTGATGCTGTACGGTAATGGCGAACAGAGCCGTGATTTTACCTACATTGACGACATCGTTGACGGTACTATTAAATCCCTGAAACCAATCGGGTATGAAATAATTAATCTCGGAAACAATCATCCTCGCAACATACTTGAATTGATTTCGATTATAGAAAAGGGGTTAAATAAGAAGGCCAAAATCAAGAATATGCCCATGCAAAAGGCCGATGCAATGGCAACTTGGGCAGATATCAGCAAGGCCAAGAGGCTTCTCGGTTGGGCCCCGAAAGTATCTCTTGAGGAAGGCATAGAGAGAACTATCAAATGGAGCACCGAAAACCGGCCATTAATAAAGCGGATTAAAATTGATCTTTCAGTGTGAAGATTGAATCTAAAAACTCAGGTTTATTTGTCATTGCACCACTCTAATCTTTAAATACCTGCTTTGTGGATAATAATTATGAAAATTCATTTAGTACAAACTACTGGTTGGATACTGGAAACGATCAGCAGTGAATTAATAAAATTAAAAGCTGCTGACATAAAGCTAACCCGTTCTCGAACTACAAATTTTATGGCGGATATTAATTACTATATTAATTGGAAACACTGGAAGTCAATAGATTCAAACTTAAGAAAATCGAATTTTGATATAGTATATTTTACTCATCTGGAAAAAGACGACTCCCTGGAAATTTTAAATGCCGCGGATTTGATTATCGCTCAGAGTAATCATGGTTTAAAGGACTTATTAGATAAAAAAATCCCGGACCATAAAATAAAAGTGATATCCGGTATGGGTCCCCGGAAAAATTTAAAATTTAAAAAAATTAAACTGGGGATTTCCGGCAGACCTTACGATTATACCAACAGAAAAAGGCAAGACTTATTAGTTAAACTCTCAAAGGATTTAAGCAACAGCATATTTCAATTTGTTTTTTCAAATAATTACTGGGATGCGATAGTAAAAGATATGCAAAGAAATAACGCAGATTGTATTGTTGTAAGCAATAAATTTTGGGAAACAATTGATTATTGGCTTTCTGTTTCTGAGATTGAGGGAGGGCCAATGGATGTTATTAATGCTTTTTATGCGGGAATACCGGTGATCTCCCGGTCTATTGGTTATTTCGATGATATAAAAACAAAAGAAGATTATGTTTTTAATGAATACGCTGATCTTTTATATCAACTGAAACAAATAGAAAAAAACAAAATCAATAAATTGTCTAAAATATCAGGCTTTACATGGAATGATTTCAGAGATTGGCATGCTGGTTTATTTAAAGAAATAAATAAGTACGGTTATAAAGGCCCCAGAAAACAGACAACTCAAACGAAGGTAGCGGAGTTAACAAGCAAGCTGGCGGCCGTGATTTCAGATAAATATCAGAAAAAGTTGAAACGGCAGCCACCCATATGAAAGTTTTATACGATATAGCGGTACTGGGCAAAGGACACTATGATCTTCATTACAAAACCGGAATTCACAGAGTTGTTGAAAATATTGCCTTGGCACTGGCGGCCTCCGGAGATTGTGACCTGCACTTTTGCGCAAGTGTTTCCCTGGAAAATGTGAATCAAGCCATAGACTATTTACAGGCAAATCACCCATTGGAACACATCCCCCTTATTTCCCTGGGAATTGAAAAGTCTTTTTATGAAAAACTCACGGGCAAGATTAATAGACTTCTCGAACAACCCCAGCGCGCATTGGAATTGAGCACTCTCCGAAACGCATTCCAGGCACTCCGGGAATCTCTGCATTACGAACGTGCGCGTGCCGGTAAAAGCTTTCCAATATTGAGTTCGCAAGCTTTATCGACAATAGATTTATACCATTCCCCCTTCCATCCTTTTCCCGGGCGCTTAAAGGCATTAAAGTCCATCAAAAAAATTGTAACCATTCATGATTTAATACCCATTATTCATCCAAAGTTTTTCGAATTTAATCGTCCTTCTTCAGTTGAGAAAGTGATAAATAACGCGGAACCTGACGACTGTTTTATCTGTGTATCTAATTCAACAAAAAATGATTTATGCAATTATCGAAGCAGTATTGACTCTTCCCATGTCTTTGTGACCCACCTGGCCGCATCGGAATATTTCTATCCCTGTAATGATGAAGAAGAAATTTATTCCATAAAGAAAAAATTCAATATACCCGATGTTCCATACATTCTGAGTTTAAATACTTTAGAGCCACGGAAAAATATCGCTCACACGATTCGCTGCTTTGCAAAGCTGGTTGAACAGGAGAATATCAAAGATCTGTGTCTTGTTATTACCGGCCGCAAGGGCTGGGGTTACGACAATATTTTTGATGAACTATCGAACGCCTCTTCTCTGAAAGAACGCATTATATATACGGGATATGCAGCTAATGAAAATTTAGCCGCTTTATACAGCGGCGCGATCGCCTTTGCTTTTCCATCATTTTATGAGGGGTTTGGACTTCCCCCTTTGGAAGCGATGCAGTGCGGCGTTCCGGTCATTACTTCCAACACATCTTCTCTGCCGGAAGTCGTCGGCGACGCGGGAATCATAATTTCCCCTGAAGATGGCGACGCCCTGTGTCAAAGTATGCTCGAAATTTACCGTAACTCATCTCTGCGAAAATCCCTTTCCGCGAAATCAATCGAGCAGGCAAAAAAATTCAGTTGGCAAAAGTGCGCCGGGGAAACGATTCAAGCGTATAAGACCGCTTTAAGCGTTTAAGCGGAGCCGCCTCTTCTCCGAAACCATTGTTTTGTTTTTATGGAAATGCTCACTGTCTTCCTGCGGAACATTGAGCGGCATAAGCCCTGGTTAGACGATCTGTCAAATTATGTACTGTAAATCCGGAAAGAATCCGCTCCCGTCCTGCATTGCCCATCCGCTTCCGCAAAACAGGATCTTTTAACAGCCGCTCCAGACTTCGCGCCATTCCTGTAATATCCCCCACATCATGAAGATAACCGTGTACACCGTCCTCAACAAGATCTGGCACACCGCCTGCACGAGTTGCCACAACGGGCAGTCCCGCCAGCATTGCTTCCATTACAACATTAGGCATGCCTTCGTGGGATGATGTCAGAAGAAACACCTCCGAACATAGCAAATAATCAAAAACATTTCTCCGCCGCCCTAATAAAATAATTGCCTTATCCGTCCAGTTATTACCCGAACTGCCGTCTAAACCTGCCGCAGTTATGCGCGTTTGCAGGTCATCTTTTAGAGGCCCGTCGCCGATATGAACAAGAGACGCCAGGGGGATTTTTTCCCGCAAGGCAAGAAGAATATCCGGAAGATCAAGATGCCGCTTCTGGGGCACCAGCCGCCCGACAGACACCACCAGAGGCGCCCCGGGAGCAACTCCAATCGTCTCCCGCAAAGCCGCGCCGCTTTTTTCATTCGATGAATAAAACCACACCGGATCAACGCCATTAGGCATAACTTCAACTTTCTCCGAAGGTAATCCCAGCCATTTTGTGTAGTCTAATGCTCCGGCAAAAGAATTACACTCTACTTTGATATGAGAAAATTGGAGTAAAAACTTATAAAGATGGGGCATCCAATCTGCGAAAAAACCGAAATTTGTCGGTTTGGCATTGCGCCACGAAAGACGTATCATAGGAATTCCGCTTAAAAGCGCCGCGAAACCGCCGTAGCAACAACACCCGTCTAAATAACAATGCACAACATCAACCGGTCGGCGCAGCATTTCTGCCGTTAAAGCAATTGCGTCAATGCGTATTTCCGCCGGTAAATGTTTGATTAGCGAAATATCCACACCCTGCTGTTTCATGAATTTAATATCAGAAAAGCTTGGCATCTTAGGTACGGAAATGTCAACACCATGCGCCCTAAGATAAGGGAGGTAATGACCGCTTTCCCCATCGAGACGTAAAACGCGAACCCGCACATCATATCCGAGTTTCTTAAGCGCGCACGCTAAACCTGCCACTTGCCGTTCTGCTCCCCCCGCGGACATATTGTAAGTGACAAGGCATACTGAAGGCTTTCCTTGCCGGCCGGAAGATGAAACCGGTTTCAAAGGAAGAAAAAGATTCTTATCGGGCCATTGGGTATCAAATGGAAGATATATGTCAATTCCGCAGGAAATGAACAATTTCATCTTGCACATGTATAGCCGCAAACGAAACACAACACTATTTTGGATAAAGGATTTGAGCCCATTCCTGCGAATACTGCGAACAGCCCGTATCCCCAATTCTAATCCCGGAATCCAATTTAACATTCCTGGTTTTTGCAGTCCGCTAAATATTTTTAATCGTTCAAAAGAATTCATTAAGTTGCCATTAAACTTCTCATAGAATCTTTTTTGATAAAACATTGCTTTCTTTCAGGAAAAGATAGGGAAATTATGTTTCTATGTCAATTATATTTTAAGAAATAATTACATATGAAATATTGTCTGAGCGGGAAAAATGGAAAAGCTCTCTTTCTGCGAGAAAGAAACATTACGGCTATAATACTATTTAAAGTGGCTTTAAAAATTACCGGAACATTTTGGGGAAAGCATCCCTGTATTTCCCTTCATGTATATTGAAGGTGTACTGGACAAAATCCATCCGGGTTCAAATCCCGGCTTCGGCACCAAAAGAAAAAGTTCTTGAAGCATTACTCTACCCGATTCTTCTTTCCTCTTATGCGCGGGAGGGCTTGCGGTTCTGCCAAGCAGCAAATCCATTTACAATTGCCAAAATAGGCGCCGCCATTGTAGCCACTATGATTTCATCAAACAGACGGCTATGAGAAAAGGGCTTGCCAGCCAAACGCGCGGCAAAAGCATCAAATGTGTTGCCGCTTAAGTTTCCCAGAAGAATCATACGTATATAAAGCATGATATCACCGGCAATAGCATCTCCATAAAAACGCTTAAGTTCCAGAAGATTTTCGGACGATGGATTACGTTCCGTCTGCGCATATTCCTGGGCGAACTGCAAAGCCGGCCTTTCGTAAGCACTAACCTGCGCGCCGATTTCCATTTGCAGAAGATGCGCCACTTCTTCTGCTTCCACCCCGCTCAACTGCGCCAATGCGCCGTGAAAACGCGCACAATGTCGGCATCCATTCACCGCGGTAACTGCCAGCATGATTTTTTCCGCCATTGACCAAGCAACCCTCTTCGAGCGGTATGCTCCGATTATCAACTGCAAACGGTTCAAAAGGAAAAAAATGTCCAGGAAAAACTGGTTAACCCTGTAAACTCGCTTGTGAAATATTTGTGACATCCTGCTCTCCTTTCCGATATGTCAATTTTATTTAATAAACGGACAAGCCGATTTGATTTTATGGATTGTTCAGGATTTAAACTGTTATCAGCCATTCTTAATTATCTCCTCTATTTCTGCGCCGTATAATTTTATTTTTCGCTGCGATAAATATCTTTCAAGATGTTCGGTATCCTGCGCTAGTTCCAGTAAATTGTTGTCCGGCAGAAACATGAATATAGCGCGGTTTTCCTCTTTCGCCCGATGGAAACGCCAGATATAAAGTTTTTTCAATAACTCTTTTTGTTCCTGATTTAAAGAATGGTAACCTTTGATTTTTGCGTATCCCCGCCGGTCGATCCTTTTCTCACGCCAATTAGTGGCGGCAATTTTGTCAAAAGCCTCTCCAGCGGCATCTTTCAAATCTTTCATGCCAAGTTCCGCGGATTGTTTTTCATAAAGCGCTGGAAGATATATAACATCCTGAGCCGCGTACTCCAGTTGTTCCTCAAGTAGAGGGCGGTTATCCCAGCGCGAGCGCTGTATTTTTTTACTTTTCTTCAATTCCACACCCACAAATTCCTTAATCATTTTTTCCAGCGAAAGTTGCTGAAAACCCAAAAGAAGCGCGGCCCGATGAGTATCAAAAATATTTTTAAAATTAAATTTGTAATCTCTTTTCAGAAGACGTATATCGTTGTCCGCTGCATGGAAAACCTTGACAACGTGCTGATTGTCAAAATATCTGCCTAAAAAAGATATATTCAGATTATTCAAAGGGTCAAAAACATAGGTTGTGTTATTGGCATGAATCTGGATGAGACAAAGTATTTCTTTAAAATAACGGAACGAATCGTATTCCGTATCAATGCTTAAAATTTTCGCCCGCTCAAAATCATTGACAGCGCGCTGTAATTTTTTAGGTGTATCCACCAGAAGCCATTTTGTATCCATGGCGGGTAACTTAGCCGAAATGCTAATTTAAAGCTACAAAAATGACGAGAGAGAAACTGAAGAAAATAAGAATAAGATAATCGGAGGAAGTAAATTTTAATTCCTCTAAAGATGTACGTTCTCCCCGCTGATAGCTCCTTGCCTCCATAGCCATTGCCAATTCATCCGCCCGACGAAAAACGCCCAGTAAAATAGTTAGAGTTAAGGACAAAAAAGCTTTAATCCGCGTGAGAACACTTGACCGACGCAAATTATAACCTCTGGCTTTTTGGGCAATCTCGACTCTTTCCTTTTCCGTCAGTAAAATGGGCATCAGCCTTAGAGCCAACATAATCATTACAGCGATATCATCAACAGGTACTCGCAGTAATTTCAAAGGCCGTAAAAAATATTTAATTGCCGCGATCATTTGAGAAGGCGCAGTAGTCATAGTCAATAAGACTGCGGCCACAATCAGGCACAAAAAACGCCAGACTGCAAAAAATCCCTGCTGTAATCCTGCGCGGGGAAGTAAAATTCCAAAGAAAGGAACTTCTATCTGAGAGTCGCCTTCATTAAACAAGACATGAACTAAAAAAATCAGAATTATAAAGAACAGAAGCGGTTTGATGGCTTGCCCGATTGTCCGCAAACTTACGCCGCTTACCAGCATCACAAATAATAAGACGATGCCGGTAATAAATACCAGTGATGGTTTAACCCAAAGAATGACAACGCTTAAGCCTATCGTGGCGGCAAGTTTTAAGCGGGGATCAAGATTAAAGATGAGCGACTGGCCTTTTATAAAAGAGCCGGTATGATACATAATCAATCCTTAATTTTGTCGGCTAAGAAACGGATTTGTTCCAAAGCGTCTTCCATGCTGACAATATCTGTGCGCACGGGAAAGCCCGATTCTTTGAGATTGATTAACAGCTCGGTAATCTGAGGAAGCTGCATTCCTATTTGCTTCAACATGCCGACTTTCCCGAAGATTTCCCGCGGATTGCCGTCCAGATAAACGCGGCCTTCATTCATAACCACAATTCTCTGCGTGAGAGCCGCTTCCGCCATGTTATGCGTGATATGAATGATTCCCACGCCCTCGGAGTGAAGTTTGTCAATGATATTTAAAACGCGCTTGGCCGCTGCAGGATCAAGAAAAGCGGTTGGTTCATCAAGCGCGATATAGCGCGGTCGCATGGCTAATACACCGGCGAGGGCTACCAGCCTTTTTTCTCCGCCGGATAAATTTTCGATATTGCGGCAGGCAAGCTCTGTGATTCCAACTCTGCCCAGAGCTTCAGCAACTCTCTTTTTAATTTCCATTGTCGGCAGGCGCAAATTTTCCGGGCCGAAAGCGACATCTTCTTCCACTGTCATGCCGACTATTTGGTTATCAGGATTTTGAAAAACCATCCCCATAAGCAACCTGATTTCCGCCTGATGTTTTGCATCATTCGTATCGAAGCCGCCTATGGTTACTTTGCCGCTTGTAGATATTAGCAAGGCGTTCAAATGTCGAATCAGCGTAGTTTTTCCACAACCGTTCGGGCCGATTAAAGCAAGGTGTTCCCCCTCTTTTATTTGCAGGGAAACACCCCGTAGTGCTTCAATTCCTTCCGGCTCATATTTATAATAAACGTCTTCTAAGATAATCAACAGATGAATCCTATACTTTAACGCGTCCCTTGAGCCGCGAACTGATAATTGCGGCAAGCAGAACTTTTATTATATCACCCGGAATAAACGGCAAGACACCAACAGCAAGCGCCTTGTGGAAGCTAATCTTCGCCACCAAAGAAAGCTGAAGGCTTCCCAGAAAATAAATTATCGACATTCCTATCAGCATGGAAAAGATATGCCAGAAAATACCCGCGCTTTTTTTCATTCTATTTACAATTCCAATGGCAAAAGCCGCAATGATAAAACCCAGTAAATAACCTCCGGTGGGGCCGAAGATAACCCCCAGTCCCGCTTTTCCTCCGGCAAAAACCGGTATCCCAACTATTCCAAGCATTACATAAATAAACTGACTTACGGCCCCCAACTGGCCGCCCAGAAGTATAGCCGCGACATTTAAGAAAAATGTCTGCGCGGTAATAGGCACAGGCGGCAGGGGAATAACTATAAAAGCTCCCGCCGCGGTGAGAGATCCGAAAAGCGCTGCGTAGACCAGACCTTTAATTGATGTTTTATCAGCAGCCATAAATTTATATCTTTGGGGGTTCCTTGCTTAAAAAGTGATTGAAACTCCACCTTTGATAAGCAATCCATCCGCGGGGTAATAAAGATTTTCTCCCCAAGGCGCCATATCTATACCATAAGTTGCGTACTTTACGTCTGTCAAATTTTCCACGCCGGCAAAAACAATTACTTTTCTCCCTTTGATTTCCGGACGCCAGTAGATAAAGAAATCAAAAAGGCAATGGTCTTTTAATTGTTCGGCGTCATTATTATAATCATTAGCCAAAAAAGATTTTCCTATATAACGCAGCCGCGGATTGAGAGAAATATTGAAAGGCAGATTTATTTCCAGATTGGCGTTAGCCATGAAATTAGGAACCAGTGGAATTTCCTTGTCCTTATTTAATCCTTCGGCAAAAACAGCTTTTTGATAGGTGGCATTACCGTAAAAACTGAAAACTCCCTTTTGTACGTAACTTAAATTAAATTCGCCGCCCACGTGGCTGGTTTTGTCTAGGTTCTTCAATTCCCATGTTACGGGGTCAGCCGAAATTTCGTCTTCCATATCTATCTTGTAAATAGTTGCCCCTATCTTAAGGTTGTCCAGCGGATAAACAGTTGCGCCTGCCTCATAGCTTTTTCCCTTTTCCTTTTCGATATTAATATTAAAAGTGTTAAAGGGGCCGGAACTGTAAAAGGAGGCCTGTTCATCCAGAAACGGATAACGGTACACGCTGGCATATTTTACATACACTTTGGAAAACTTGCCGAACAGATATGTCAGGCTTCCTTCCCATGCTTCGGCGTTATGTTTTTTATCCGTGTCAAAATCAACGGAAAACGGATTGAGTGTTGTTGACTTTCCCTTGAATTGAGCGCTTTCCGTCCGATAACCGCCAGTAAGAATTAAACCTGGTAAAATGTAAAATTCATCACGTAAATAAAAACCGAGAGTGTTTTTTCCAAAATCAACCAAATGTGTTTGGGTTGTTCTTTTCTTATCGGAATATTTATCCAGTGTCATGGTTTCTTGATAATAGTCAACACCGATAGTAAATTTGTTGTTAAACATGGCTATTGGCTTTTCCAAAATATATTTCGGTGTAACGCCTACAGTTTTTATGTCATAACTGTTGTACTGGTTCGGTGGCCAGTACGAGGCGAAATTACTTCTGAGAGTTTTTACACCGTAATAAAAATCGGTATCCAGACGGCCGAAATTACCCAAAACCGTATTTACCTGCCCGTGCAAATTTTGATAATTTTCCGTCGCGTCATCATTATCATGGCCGGTCTGAATTTGACGAGGATTTGTTTCCATTTGCGACTTGGTCAGACCGCCGGGCATTTCAAAACCGGTCTTACTCAACGAACCATCAAGGGACAGCGCCAAAAAAGAACTGGCGTCATAACCTATATTGAATCCTCCTCCGGAAAAAGAATACTTTGACCGGTCACGATAACCCCAGCTAAACTGATTTGCGCCATTAAAAGAGCAAGACAATTTCCCCGCAGAACCACTGACTCCAATTTTTTCATCGTGGAAATTATAGCTTCCGCCTGCCAGAGAAACGTTTAACTGCGGCGCACCTTTGCCCCGTTTTGTTATAATATTGATTACCCCGCCAATTGCCGCGTCACCATAAAGTACGGAACTGGCGCCGCGAACAACTTCGATACTTTCTATATTGTTAAGCGGTATTTGCATCAGACTGGCCGCTGACATATCCGGTCTGTTCAAACGGCGGCCATCAAGCAGGATAAGTGTTTTACCGTAAGGATTGTCGCCGCCGAAGCCTCTCATATCAATCATCGCCTGCGCCGTATTGCCGCTGTAACTTCTGAACTGAACACCTTCAATATTTTCCAGAACTTCTACCAAAGTCGCGGCTCCGGAATTATTTATTTCTTCGGCGG
This sequence comes from Deltaproteobacteria bacterium, assembly GCA_026388535.1. Lineage (GTDB taxonomy): Bacteria > Desulfobacterota > Syntrophia > Syntrophales > Smithellaceae > Smithella. Next base: position 42,861 of record JAPLJP010000167.1, read on the forward strand.
TGATGACGGTGACATTGGCTGGAGCCTTGCGGGTTTCCTGATTATCGCGTGTGGCGGTAACGACAACTTCTCCCATTGTGACAATAGTGTCACTGGTTTTTGTATCCTCAGCTTGTACGGTTGAAAAAACAACTACAGAAAACAACAGAACTAAAACTAAGACTTTCTTCATGGAGCTTCTCCTTTCCCCCTCGGGAATAAGTAAGTTGGACTCCCATAAAGTTTCCTGGCTCGCGGCGACCTACTTTCCACTCCTTCCCGACGCCGGAGCATCAGTGGTTTGATGTGGATTTCGTTCCGCTTACAGTTGCGGGGCAGCGCCGGAATTTAACCGGCTTCCTTTATTTGGCAGTCATCTAGGCAATCAACGTCATTCTGGGTAATCCGTTTTGCGGATTTTGATCAATCAGAGTATTGACGTCATAAACCTCTTTTATGTTTGCCGCGGTAATAACTTCCGCGGGCATTCCTATAGCATAAATTTTTCCAGAGTAAAGCAAAATTATCCGGTCGGCGTTTTGCACGGCCAGATTGATATCATGCGTAACAAAAATTACCGTGAGTTTTTGAGCTGTGTTTAATTGCCGCAGTAAAGCTAAAAACTGAGCCTGATGTTTCAAATCCAAAAAAACCGTGCTTTCATCCAGAAGCAGTACTTCAGGCTCCTGAGCCAGAGCGCGGGCAATCAAGACACGCTGGCGTTCTCCCGCACTGAGCTCATCAAAACGCCGGGAGGCAAAAGCAAGCGTATCCGTTTTTTCCATCGCTTCATGGACTATCCGGTAATCTTTTTTATCCTCAAAACGATAATTGCTTAAGTGCGGAAATCTTCCCATAAGCACGATTTCTTCGGCGTAAAAAGGAAAAGTGACAGCCGTCTCCTGCGGCACGATGGCCACTTTTCGCGCGATTTCCTTTCGCGCCCAGCGGCTCGTTTCTTTATCATCAATAAGCATTCGCCCGGCATTGGGGAAAAGCGTGCCGTTAATAATTTTCAAAAGCGTTGTTTTGCCGGAACCGTTCGGTCCGATAATCGCCACCATTCGAGCTTCATCAATCGAAAACGAAACGCCTTCCATCACTGGTTTCGCGGCATAACTGAAATTAATATTTTCGGCGCTGATTATGGACATGGCTAATATGCCTTCCTTTTCAAAAGAAAAATAAAATAAGGCGCGCCGCAAAGCGCTGTGATAACTCCGACTGGCAATTCAGCCGGCGCGAAAACAACTCTGGCTATGGTATCGGCGACAATTAAAAAAGACGCGCCGAACAAAGCAGAAACAGGCAAAAGTAAACGGTGGTCGGAACCGAAAATCAGTCGCATTAGATGCGGCACCATAATACCCACAAAGCCGATTATGCCGGCCAGAGACACCGCCACGGAAATAATCAGCGAGGTTACAACCAAAAGCCATTGCTTCGTTCTCTCCACATTGACACCCAGATGCTCAGCTGTATCTTCGCCCTGCACAATCAGGTTAAGTTTTCGCGACTGCGCGTAAAGCAACACAAAACCGACAATAAGGCATAAAGCCGCCACGCAAATTTCTTTGAATGACGCGCGCGAAAGATCGCCCATCAGCCAGAACGTAATGCTGTGCAACTCCATGCTGTTGACAATAGAGAGAAAAAAGAGAATGGCCGCGGAGAAAAAAGCGTTCACGACAACACCGGAAAGCAAAAGCGAATTATCCAGAAGAGGCCCTCTGGTGCCTCCGGCCATAACAAACACTAAAAATACTGTGGCCAGCGCTCCCCCAAAAGCCAACAGAGGCACTCCTAAATAAAAAGAGCTCGCACCGATAAGAATTCCTATAATCGCTCCCAGCGCTGAACCTCCCGATATTCCCAGAATATAGGGATCAGCCAGAGGATTGCGCAGAATAGCCTGAAAGATAACTCCACCCAGAGAAAGCGCCGCGCCGACGATCCCCGCGAAAATAATCCGCGGCAGACGCACGGAAAATAAAATTAATTCTTCTTCGGAAGACACAGACAAATTTCCGGTAAGAGCGCTGACAAGGGAATTAAAAACATGTCCCAATTCTATATGGACACTGCCCACTGAAAGAGAAACAAGGCAAAGCGCCAAAAATATTAAAATCATCAGGGCGCTGATTTGCAGCACCCGCGCTGAAGTTACACGGCGGTAAATGGGCATCTTCCTCCTAATGAGACCCAAGCTTCAGAAACAAAGTAATCTGAAGCTTGCTGGTCGAATTATCCCCCAAGAGATATCAGCAACGCGGCGGATATAAACACTAAAACTTATCTTGGGGGGTTAGTACCTTTTTACGGGCTTATATATCCTCTTTGATATGTTTTCCACTATAAAAAGTTATACATATATTAAATGAGGTGGAAAACAAATTTCATCTCCGGATAATTGAATAAATATTTTTATTGGTTTTTTGTGTGATTAATAACTAAGGACCCGTCAGTTTCAGCCTGTTGTTAGGCGCATTTATTTTACGGTTGGCTGATATTCCTTTAGTTTTTCCCGAAAATATTTTTCCGATTTAATAGTTTTTCCTTCGGGAAATTTTATCATATAAGGGTTACCAGTAATAAAAGATTTGGAAGCGCATAGTCTTATAAAGTCATCAGCCGTCTGAACATGACTGCCGGCTTTTTGAAGTTTCATTCGTAAATGCTCTGCGGCTTCCTTGCCATCATGTTCTGAGCCGTTTCTGATAAATCTTGCTCCTTTTAAATTCTCCACCGATGATATTAAAAATTCAATTTTCTTTCTCTCTATATTATCCTGGGCGTTGACCGCCACGGAAAATAGCGCCATAATTACAAATGCTGTTATCAATCTTTTTCTCATACTTCTCTCGTTAACTTCCGTATAATTTATGGTTTTGAGCCTTAAATAAAAAATTAATTTCCTGTTTTGACAAAATCGGTCATCTCTTTGAATAAAGAAGTGTCGGCGTGCATCGGCCAATCGTTATGACCAGCCCCCTTAATAATCCACATGCGCTTTCTGTCTTCGGGAAGAGCGTTATATAAATTGATTGCGTGTTTAATCGGCAGGATTTCATCGCGTTCCGCCCCGATTACAGAAATTTTATTTTTAAACGATTTGAGATTTTCGATGCTGTCGTACTTGTCGGTCAGAACCAGCTTCACAGGAAGAAAAGGGAATATAGACTTGGCGACAGAAGCCAGTGTGTCCCAGGGCGTGATCAATATTATTCCGGCGATGGGAGTAGATGTTTGTTTAGCAATAGCAGCGGCAACGCCGCAACCCAGAGATTCTCCCACAAGATAAAGCGGTTCTCCATATTGTTCAAACGCCATGCGAACCGTTTTCACGCCATCGGCAACAAATGATTTTTCTCCCACCTTTCCGGGACGGCCTCCATACTTTGGATATTCAGCCAGAATAACCCTGAATCCAAGTTCCATAAAAGGCTTTAAATAGAATCCTCTGTCGAGTGCTGTGCCGCCATTACCGTGGAAAAGAACAATAGTGCCGTTCGGCGCGGGCGCTTCTTGGGCGGCAATTAAACCCTGATAATCCGAAGCCGTCGCCTGCCAGAGTTTCATATTTTCATACTCAAGCGCTCGAGCGGTAGGCCACTGGGCGCTTGGGAAATAAAGAAATTTGTTTTGCATATTACAGCCTCCCAAAAACATCACGATGATAAGGAACAACAGAATTATTTTTAATGTCTGTTTCATTTATTATCAGGCGAACAATCTGTTTACATTACTTACTACCATATAAATGCCGATGGAAATAATAGAGACGCCGAAAACTATTTTGACATACGCGTCCGGAACATACTTGGAATAGTGGGCGGCTATCCATGCGGTGCACATAACAGTCAGAGCGATAATCAAAGCCGCTTTAATATCAACATTGCCATGCCTGTAATATTCTATCGCCGCGGCTATGCCAATTGGCGGAAGCAGTACAGCGATACTGGTGCCGACAGCCTTGGGGCCGGAAAAACCAGCCAGATAAATCAGGCCGGGAACGATAATGATTCCTCCTCCGATGCCCAGCATTCCCATGAACAATCCGGCAATAATGCCTAAGAAAATAAAAGCGGGTAGCAATTTGTTGTCCTCCTTTTTTGCTTAAAGATTAAGGTTCCAAATTATCTTTGTCAAGTTTGAATCGGTTAATATAAGTTTGAAGATGTTATTACGCTATTAACTCCTGTACCAGCACTTCGGCAGAGGAAGAGTAGGATTATTAGTGGTATTATCGTAATCAAATTGGTTTGGAAAAGCCTTTTGGTACGAATAATTATCAAGGCGGTCTTTTCTAAAAAACGTAAATTCCATTACTTGCGGGATGTCAAGGCCACCTTTTTGTAAAGAACCACTACAGTTATTAGGGTGGATGTGCACACAATAGTGAGTTCGTAAAATTTTATCGAATACTTGTTCAGCCAACTTAAAGAACGGCCTATGCCACAATTGATGGAGTTCATGAAATTCTGCCACTATAATCCTGAATCTCTGCATTAAGGATTCAGATGCAGAGAGAAACACTTCATACTCAGACCCTTCAATGTCGATTTGCAATAACAAATCGGAGTTTGTTTCATGGATAGATGAAGCCACCCAATTATCAAGGGTAATGAAATCATTATTTAATGTCGCGCCAACAAACTTCTTTGTAAAGAAAAACAATTCATGTCCAGGGGCTGGCTCTTCTACAGATTTATCAGCAAGAAAAACCTTTATTCCTAACTCGGCACAATCTTTCTCAAATCCGGATTCAAAGCCGACCCCGGGCGAGAAACATGCCTGTATTCCCACAAGATCATTCGGAAGCAAGTACCCCCCATCGCCTTTTGGACCTAAGCGAATAAGTTCTTTCTTGCCGGACAACGGATAAAGTTTTTTCAATAAGGACTGAAGCTCATTCCTGTCTGTCTTTCCGGTCGCAAATGTTTTTGCCATGTTAAAGATTTTTATTAGACAGGATTTCAAAAGTTGTTTCATTGCTAAACTCGAGACATGTATTTCTCGCGAAGTATTATTCAGCGTATTCAGATTTGAAATAACAAAAGTATAAATTATTACACAATTTCTTCGCGGAAATTAAAATTAAAAACTTTTATTGTTTCTTATAAAAGTTCAGGTCTACTTAATCTCCGCATGATAACTCTGCAAAGATTTCGCCCGTCCGTGTCCCTGTTGGAACGCGGCGATGCCCTTTGCCGCGGCAACAGCCGCCGCGACTGTGGTTATATAAGGTATTTTGTATTTTATCGCCGCTTTGCGGATGTAAGAATCGTCATATTTGCTCAAGCGTCCCGCCGGGGTGTTAATTACCAGTTGAATTTCGCCGTTTTTGATGGCGTCAACAATGTTGGGTCTTCCCTCGTGCATTTTTAAAATTTTCTCAGATGTTAGTCCATTTTCTTTCAGGAATTTATATGTGCCTTCCGAAGCTCTTATTTTAAAGCCGATTTTTTTAAACGCGCGCGCCGCTTCCAGAACGCCGCCCTTGTCCTTTTCCTCCACTGTAATCAGAACGGTACCTTCCGAAGGAAGGTTTTGCTGAGTAGCTTCCTGAGCCTTGTAATAAGCAAGACCGAAAGAATCGGCCAAACCGAGAACTTCTCCGGTCGAGCGCATTTCCGGCCCTAAAATCGGATCAACTTCAGGATACATATTGAAGGGGAACACAGCTTCTTTCACACCAAAATGGTGGAAGACTTTGTTTTTCAGTTTCAAGTCCTTAAGCTTTTTACCCAGCATGATTTGTGTGGCCAGACGCGCCATGGAAATGTTGCACACCTTGGAAACCAGCGGCACCGTGCGGGAAGCGCGGGGATTGGCTTCCAGAATGTAAACGATATCGTTCGCGATGGCGTACTGAATATTCATTAATCCTACTACGCCGAACTCCACGGCGATTTTTTTCGTGTACTCATTGATTGTGTCAATATGACGCAGGGGGATGCTGACCGGCGGAATAACGCAGGCGGAATCGCCCGAATGAACCCCGGCAAGCTCAATATGTTCCATCACCGCCGGGACAAAGGCATCCGTCCCGTCCGCCAGGGCGTCGGCCTCGGCCTCGATCGCGTTCTCCAGGAAACGGTCAATCAGGATGGGGCGTTCGGGGGTGACGTCCACCGCCGCGGCGACATAATGCCGCAGCATCTCCTCGTCGTGGATGACCTCCATGCCGCGTCCGCCCAGAACATAAGAGGGCCGGACCATGAGCGGGTAGCCGATGCGTTGAGCCACCACGAGGGCCTCGTCGAGCGTGCGGGCCATGCCCGACTCGGGCATGGGAATCCCCATCTTCGCCATCATCTGACGAAACCGGTCGCGGTCCTCGGCCA